>CAMGIP010000141.1 GCA_946056155.1 uncultured Mediterranea sp.
CCCACGTCACTGTAATCTGTAAGAACTGTAAGATTCAGGCTGTCACGATATGCCCAAATAATCTGGAAGTTAAACAGATAGATGGGAAGGAGGCGTTTAAGACAGTCAGATGGGAGGGGAGAGAAAAAAAGGGAATAGGATGGTAACAGAACTTATCGGGCACGAACCCAGGCCTCTTCCATGGCATACCAATCTACAGGGGGAGGAGCGGGTGAATCCCAATAGCGCAACGTATGCTCAATGTAGGTACGCCACCGCTGAGCATAGAGCGTGCCGAGCAGACCGTGCCACTCCTTATGGGCATAGTCGTGAAGCCCTCCCTCGTCGGAGGCTTCTCGTCCTCCCCAAGTGGTGAGCTGCACCTTGGCATTGAACAGATAGTGGTCGCGCTCCTCCGGGGTGCGACCTATAGAGACCGCCCGCTGAGTCCAACGATCCAGACGAAACTCGGGACGAGTGGACAGAAGGCTGTCTTGCTGAAGAAGCAATTGCATAAAACGTTCACCTGCCTGAGCAAAAAGCTGCTTCTCACCAGCCTCCCTCGCGGCCTGCATCACCTGATAGGTCAATCGACCGCGCTCAGCCAAGGCCTGACGCAGAAAATCGACTTTATCGTGCTGATAATTCTCGTTATTCTCGTAGAGCATGCTGACAGAGGCAAAACGCTCTGCGGCACGAATCACATCCCAAGGATGGTAATACTCCTCTACTTCCGACCAAGAAGAGACCTGAGAGACATGGTCTGAGGGACGGGCACAGAAAATGGACTCGCTGGTTCCCTGCTGGAGGGAGGTGGAGGGACAAGCGTAAACCGAATGGGCCAATGCTAACCATGCCTCGTAGAGCACGGGATGAAAATGGCCGTAGCGGGAGGTGATATACTCCTTCAACCACTCTTCAACTTGAAAAGTCTCCTCTCTCCAGGGCAACTCGCAAAGGAGTTCGTACATGACGGGGTTATTCTCTATACCCTCCATGGTAAGGCCAATCCCCTTCATTGAGGAGGAGAAAGAGGAGTGTCGAGCCTTAAAATAGGAATCAACCAGGTGTTGCATCTTGCCGTGAAGACCTACATTACCGCCATAGTTCAGCAACATACAATAGGCCCAGTCATGGCCGAGGAATCCCTCCGGGCGGGCACAAGCGGAACTCTCATCACCCCACTGAGGACAACTCTCAGCCCACAAATCAAGAACCATCAGACTGCCCTTGGGGAGCTGCCTGATCATTTCCGAATGGGGACACTGCTGCCAGGCTTGCGCAACCCATACTGCTTTGGGATTGTTTCTCCGCATGGCCTCCACCAAAGCCAAACCGGATGCTCCGAGATCTACACCCGCTACATTGCCACCCTCATGAAAGGGATCCATGCTGTAAAAGTCACTCTTGCCGTAAAGCCGATTCATCTCCTGATAATAGAGCGCTGCTATCTCACCAAAACGGGAGTCGGTAGGTTGAAGAAAGGCCGGACGACGAAAGCCACACCAGTTGCCCGGATCAGCTACCTGAAGACGGAGCTTCTCCTTAGCATTGTGAGGAACCATACCGGCATAACCGGCAAAAACAGGATGCATATCCAGCTCGCGCATACGCGCTACAATCCGCTTCTGCAGTGAAGCCTGACGCTTGTACCATCCTTCGGGATTGGGTCCGCCCCACCCCTCCAGATTGTTCATCAGCCACCAGGCCATAAAGGCTGGACCTGCTATGAATTCATCAATCTCACTCTTATCATAGCCCAACCTGCCCAACACGTTGCGCCAGACACATTCAGTACCTGTTATGGCCAGCGGGAGATTGATACCATGCAAAGCCATCCAATCTATCTCTTGCTCCCAACGTGACCAGTCCCAAAAGGCCATGGAGTAGGAATGGGTACAGTAATTGAAGTTGTAACGCCATTTCACTGCCGTTTCATGCCGTTCGGACTGTTTCACCTGGGGTAGCGTGTCTGGGAAATGGATATGAAAATTGCTCCATGAGACCTGCTGATGAAGATAGTGCTTGATGTAATAATGCACTCCTGCAGCAATGTTGACGTAGCTATTTCCCTTGACTAAAGCCTTTCCACCAACGGAAGAGAGTTCAAAGTAATCTCCTTCTGATTCCACTTTTTCAATGACAAAATGGCGGGAAGCCCCCTTTTCCAATCGCTCCAACAGGCGCAGGACAGGATTGGCTTCCACGGCCAGTATGGATAGCCAAAGGGAGATAAACAATACAATCTTTCTCATGGCTGATGAGGATTTAGACGAGAATCAACGGCCGAGGAGGGTATGTTCCGCCTCTTGAATACGTTCAAAATGGAATTCGTGCATCACTTGTTGCATCAAAGAGGCAATGGATTCATTACAGAGATTGCCTATACTTCCTTCATGGGTATGATGTACCTCCTTACAGGGGACGAAACGACCGGCCTCTATGTCTAGGCCTACCTTCTTATAGGCATCTCTAAATGGCATACCTTCACGTGCCAACCGATTTACCTCTTCAACACTGAAGATGGGTGCATAACGCTCATCTTCCAGAATATGCTCATTGACCTTGATCTTGTTGATGATATAGGTAGTCATCCGCAAGCAATCCTTCAACTCCTCAAAGGCGGGAAGGAATACCTCCTTGATGATCTGCAGATCACGGAAATAGCCACTCGGCAAGTTGTTGGCTATCATCATAATCTGCTGGGGAAGAGATTGCAGCTTGTTGCATTTGGCACGGGTCAGCTCAAACACATCGGGATTCTTCTTGTGGGGCATGATGCTTGAGCCGGTGGTGCACTCGTCAGGCAACTTGACAAAACCAAAATTCTGACTGTTGAACAGACAAGCGTCAAAAGCCAACTTGGCGATGGTTCCTGCTATAGTAGCCAATGCAAATGCAACGTTGCGCTCCATCTTACCACGCCCCATCTGGGCATAAACCACATTGTAATTCATGGAGTCAAAGCCAAGCAAACGGGTAGTCATGGCGCGATCTAACGGAAAAGATGAGCCGTAGCCTGCCGCCGAACCGAGGGGGTTGCGGTTGCACATCCTGAAGGCTGCAAGCAGAAACTGCATGTCATCCACCAAACTCTCGGCATAGGCTCCAAACCAAAGTCCGAAGGATGAAGGCATTGCTATCTGCAAGTGGGTATAACCAGGCATCAGTACATCCTTGAAATGCTCACTCTGATGAATAAGCTCGTGGAATAAATCCTCCACAGCCTCGGCTATCTCTTGAATCTGGGCCCGGGTGAATAGTTTCAAATCGAGCAATACCTGATCGTTGCGCGACCGACCACTATGTATCTTTTTGCCTACATCTCCCAATCTACGGGTAAGCATCAACTCCACCTGGGAATGTACATCTTCTACACCCTCCTCAATCACGAAGGTGCCCTGCTCTGCCATCTGATAAATCTGCTTCATCTCCTGTAACAGTATCGCGAGCTCATCAGCCTTTAACAGGCCGATATGCTCCAACATGGTGATATGGGCCATAGAACCCAATACGTCATGCTTGGCCAAGTAGAGGTCCATCTCCCTATCACGGCCTATGGTGAAACGTTCAATCTCTTTGTTCACCTCCACGGATTTCTCCCAAAGTTTTTGTGCCACGGTTTAATGTATTGTATGAATGTATGTTTATCGATAATTGATTATGAGCATCTTGACCCACTCATTGCCAAATCATGGTCAGAAGTGTAGCCAACTTTTCTAGGGCTTGCTGCAAAGGCTTCTGTATCATGGACTTCATGATGGGATTAATCTCCATGCCAAGGGTAAGCTTCATCTTACACTGGTTCTCGGTAACAGGTAACAGCTGAATCCAAACATTAAAGGGCAGAGGGGAGACCTCTGTAGCCATCTTGATACATTTACAGGGTTCCAACTCGACTATCTTCAACTTGACTGTACCCACACTGGGCAAATCTACGGAAATGCTATCTGAATCAAAAGTAAGGTTCTTCACCTTATCTTCAGGCAACTTGTCCTTCACGCTCTCAAGATTTGAGAAATCAGATAACTTAGCGAAAACAGCTTCTTGAGAAGCATTTATATATTTAATTTCACTCTCAAATTTAGTCATATTACTAAAGGGTAATTATGGGATGATATCAATGTTTTGTATGTCGAACAATAAAAACAGAAAAAAGAACTATCCGGCAGCGTGGGGCTTCCGAATGGTTCTTCTTTAGTCGAATATGCGGTAGAAAATGCCAATGGAATATCCCATCCATCCACATTATACACACCAATGAGCGGGATCCTTTCTCCACTCATTCAGTGTTTCAATATCGGCATCTTCAATATATCCTGTGCGTAAAGCAACCTCCATTACAGCTTCGTAATTGGTCAGCGTCACTAAGGATACCTTAGCATCCTTGAAAGCCTTCTCTGCTACGGGGAAACCGTACGTGTAGGCTGCCACCATACCAATCACTTCACAACCGTCACGACGAATAGCTTCTACAGCTTTAAGGCTGCTACCTCCAGTAGAGATCAAATCCTCAACAACAACGACTTTCATGCCAGGACGCAACTCTCCTTCAATCAGATTCTCCAGTCCGTGGTCCTTAGGAGTAGAACGAACATAGACAAAAGGAAGATTCAAAGCATCAGCAACCAGTGCACCTTGGGGTATAGCACCTGTTGCCACTCCGGCAATAGCATCAACTTGTCCGAAACGTTCCAAAATAAGACGAGTAATCTCCGTCTTTACAAAGCTACGCAAAGAGGGGTAAGAGAGAGTTTTACGGTTATCGCAATAAAACGGGGATTTCCAACCAGAAGCCCAAGTAAAGGGATTGGCCGGTTGAATCTTAATTGCCTTTATCTTCAGCAATTTTTCTGCGAACAATCTTTCCAAAGTTTTCATAGCAAAACTAACAGTAATTTGATAAATACGATGCAAAAGTAGCGAAAGTGAATGAAATAAGAAAAGGAAATGCCACAATTTTCTTTTCTTTTATTCATTTTCTTCCAAATCTGGAAGACAATGTAAGATTTCATCCATTAGGAAACCTCGGCCTAAAGCAAATCTAATCAGCTTGGATTTACGCTCATAAGCAGTTCGCCCCTTCACTTCTCGAGCTTTTGCTTGCAAAAGTGTAGTGAGTTTTCCCAGATACTCTTCCCGATCTATCTCCTCTAACAAAGGGGTGTAAACAGAAGAGGATATCTGCTTTTGAGATAAAGCATAACCAATCTTATAACGTCCCCAATGAGAAAACAGATACTTGTCGCGTATGAAGGCTCGGCAATAACGGGTCTCATCAACAAATCGCTGAGCTACTAACTTGTCACAAACGGTTGTTGCTATCTGTGCGTCCACACCCCATCGGGATAGACGCTCCTTCACCTCAGAGAGGCAATGTTCAGCAGATGAACAAAAGGCAGTTATCTTAATATAGGTTTCACTCTCAGTCATCTTGAAAATTAATAGTATGAGTTGGAACTACAAAGATAACACGAATACCACACAATATGAAAACTACAGGAAGTTTTTTGTAAAGAAGAACATAACCGTGTATAAAACTGAGTAAAGAGAGGAGACACCTATCGGAGAATATACAAGGAGGTGAAATGAAATATGCAGCGATTCAGAAAATGGGCCTACAGGAAAGTGCAAAAAAAGGCCGCTCCTATCACAAGAGCGGCCTTGATATATAAGAATAGTTGATTTATTCTGCTTTAGCTTCTTCAGCAGGAGCCTCTGTAGCAGTTGCTTCAGCAGCAACAGGTTCAGCAGCTTGGGCGCTTTTCTTAGAACGACGGGTGCGAGTAGTCTTCTTCGCTACCTTGTCCTTAGCCATGTTATCATCATAATCTACCAGTTCAATAAAGCACATCTCAGCGTTGTCACCCAGACGGTTACCGGTTTTGATGATACGAGTATAGCCACCCGGACGATCGGCAATCTTCACAGAAATTTCCTTGAAGAGTTCAGTTACAGCATACTTGTCCTGAAGGTAGCTGAATACTACACGACGAGAATTGGTCGTATCGTTCTTAGATTTAGTCAGCAAGGGCTCTACATACTTCTTCAGCGCCTTGGCCTTTGCTACGGTCGTAGTGATTCTTTTGTGCTTAATCAAAGAACAAGCCATGTTAGCCAACATAGCATTTCTGTGAGAAGCAGTACGACCCAAATGGTTGAATTTCTTATTGTGTCTCATTTTTTATTCTTTATCTAATTTATATTTAGAAATATCAGTTCCAAACGACAGATTCAGACTTTCCAGCAAATCATCAAGCTCGGTAAGCGATTTCTTTCCGAAGTTTCTGAACTTCAACA
>CAMGIP010000142.1 GCA_946056155.1 uncultured Mediterranea sp.
GAGAAGAACGAACAGTCCGAAGGAGAAAGCGAGGAGGTGAACGTCAAGGAGGTGGTGTTTGGTCACCTCGGCGACTCCTACGAATGGCACATCACCTCCTGGGGTCACCACCACCTGACAGTGCCCCTCCCCGTCATCCTCTACAGTCAGCTCAGCGGATGGCACTGCTTCCTCTCCTCGCGCATAGCAGAGGGAGGTGGAAGTTACGAAGGAATGAGCATCGCCCCGGAAGGGAGTCCTTATGAGGGCAAACTGGTGGAGCATGATGCCGCAGGACAAGAGGTGCGTCCGTTGGATTTGAGCATTACCAAGGTGACGGCAGCCCTGCTGTTCAACAGCCTCCTGCTCATCCTCCTCATATTGGGTGTAGCCTCCTGGTACCGGCGTACAGGCAACGCACACCGGGCCCCGGGCGGATTTGTGGGCTTCATGGAGATGTTCATCATGATGGTCAACGACGATGTCATCAAGAGCTGCGTAGGTTCCAACTACCGCAAGTTCTCCCCCTACCTGCTCACCGCCTTCTTCTTTATCTTTCTGAACAACCTCATGGGCCTCATCCCCCTCTTTCCTGCAGGAGCCAATGTGACGGGCAACATCGCCGTCACCTTTGTGCTGGCCCTCTGCACCTTCCTGGCAGTCAACCTCTTCGGTAGCCGCCACTACTGGAAAGAGATCTTCTGGCCCGACGTTCCCCTTTGGCTGAAAGCCCCCCTTCCCATCATGCCCCTGATTGAGCTGTTCGGCATCTTCACCAAGCCCTTTGCGCTGATGATTCGTCTGTTCGCCAACATGATGGCCGGCCACATGGCCATGCTCGTGCTCACCTGCCTCATCTTCATCACCGCCTCCATGGGTCCCGTGCTCAACGGTTCGATGACGGCAGCCTCCGTACTCTTCAACATCTTCATGAATGTACTGGAGCTTCTGGTCGCCTTCATCCAAGCCTACGTCTTCACCATGTTGAGTGCCGTCTTTATCGGACTGGCCCAAGAGGGCAAGGAAGAGAGAGAGGGAGAAGCAGAATCAAAAGAAAATACTAATCATTAAAACTATAAGTTATGTTACTATCCGTTATGTTACAAGCCGCATTGGCAGGAATAAGTTTGAGTAAGTTAGGAGCCACCATCGGTGCAGGTATTGTAGTGATTGGAGCAGCGCTCGGTATCGGTAAGATAGGAGCCGCCGCCATGGAGGCCATGGGTCGCCAGCCCGAAGCCGCCAACAATATCCGCATGAGCATGATTATCGCTGCTGCCCTTATCGAAGGTGTAGCCCTGCTGGCCGTGGTGGTTTGTCTTCTGGTGTTCTTCATCCAATAAAAACGTACGACTATGTCATTGCTCTTACCCGAAAGCGGACTGATATTCTGGATGCTGCTCTCCTTCGGAGTAGTCTTCGTCATCCTGGCCAAGTACGGTTTTCCACTCATCACACGCATGGTGGATGAGCGGAAGGCCTACATCGACCAGTCGCTGGCAGCGGCTCACGAAGCCAACCTCCAGTTGGCCGACCTCAAGAAGCAGGGGGAGCAGCTGGTAGCTGAGGCACAGAAGGAGCAGGCCCGCATCCTGCGTGAAGCCATGCATGAGCGAGACCGGCTCCTGGCCGATGCCCACCGCAAAGCCGCACAGGAGGCACAAAAAGAGTTAGAAGAGGCCAGGGTACAGATACAGCAGGAGAAGGAAGAGGCCATACGCGACATTCGTCGCCAGGTGGCTATCCTCTCCGTAGGTATTGCAGAGAAGGTTATCCGCAAACAGTTGGACAATCAGGACCAGCAGATGGCCATGATTGACCGCATGCTTCAGGAGGTAGCCCCCTCCCAAGCCTGAGCCATTCATCCACAACAAACATAAACTTCACCCCATGGATATAGGAATTATCGCCACGCGCTATGCCAAAGCGCTGATGCAGTTTGCTGCAAACTCCGGTCAGGAGGAGCAGATCTACCGTCAGGCCTCCTGCCTCTCCCAACAGTTGGAGCGTCATAAGGAGCTCAGAGAGGCGTTGGACAACCCTATCCTCTCCCTACGCGAGAAGTACCAGTTGCTCTGCCAAGCCTCCTCAGTGGGAGGCAACGTCACGCACGAGTACTCCCGCTTCCTCACTCTGGTGCTGCGCAACAAGCGGGAGAGCTTCCTGCGCTTTATCTGTCTCTCCTTCCTGACCCTCTACAAGCGGGCTCACCGCATCGGCTCGGGTCGGTTGACAACGGCCACCCCCATCAGCCCCGAGATGACTGAACGCATCCGCCAGGCAGCCTCCGCCATCACCCACTCTACCATAGAGTTGGCCACGGAGGTGAACCCCGCCATCGAGGGAGGGTTTGTGTTTGACATCAACGACTACCGCTTAGACGCCAGTGTAGCTACCCAACTCAAACGGGTGCAACAGCAGTTCATCGACAAGAACAGAAGGATTGTCTGAGCGCATCCACCCAAGTGACTCAGGCCGGACGCCTCTGCACATCGTAAGGCGGAAAGCCTCAAACCATTTAACAAGGAACCAAAAACAAGAGAAAAAGCATGATGACATCCGATAACATCAAGGCAAGCGAAGTATCCGACGTACTGCTCAAGCAGTTGGAAGGGATTGACACCCGGATACAGCTCGACGAGGTGGGCACCGTACTGCAGGTCAGCGACGGTGTGGCCCGCATCTACGGACTGCGCAATGCCGAAGCCAACGAACTGTTGGAGTTCGAGAACGGAATCAAAGCCATTGTCATGAACCTCGAAGAGGACAACGTAGGTGCCGTTCTGCTAGGACCTACGGACAAGATCAAGGAGGGTTATACGGTGAAGCGTACCCAACGTATCGCCTCCATCCAAGTGGGAGAGCGTATGCTCGGCCGCGTCATTGACCCATTGGGAGCGCCATTAGACGGCAAAGGCATCATCGGAGGCGACCTTTGTGAGATGCCCCTGGAGCGTAAAGCACCGGGCGTCATCTACCGCCAACCGGTCAACCAGCCGCTGCAGACCGGACTGAAAGCGGTCGATGCCATGATTCCCATCGGACGCGGACAGCGCGAGCTGATTATCGGCGACCGTCAGACCGGAAAGACAGCCATTGCCATCGACACAATCATCAACCAGCGCAGCAACTACGAAGCAGGCGACCCCGTCTATTGCATCTACGTAGCCATCGGACAGAAAGGTTCTACGGTAGCCTCCATCGTCAACACCCTGCGGCAGCACAAGGCGATGGACTACACCATCGTAGTGGCAGCCACAGCCGGCGACCCGGCAGCCATGCAATACTATGCCCCCTTTGCCGGAGCAGCTATCGGCGAATATTTCCGCGATACCGGCCGCCACGCCTTGGTGGTTTATGACGACCTCTCCAAGCAGGCCGTGGCCTACCGTGAGGTCTCCCTCATCCTGCGCCGTCCCTCCGGACGTGAGGCCTATCCGGGTGATATCTTCTACCTTCACTCCCGTCTGTTGGAGCGTGCAGCCAAAATTATCAACCAGCCAGAAGTAGCCGCTCAGATGAACGACCTGCCCGAGAGTCTGAAAGGGAAAGTGAAGGGAGGTGGTTCGCTTACTGCCCTGCCCATCATTGAGACCCAGGCTGGCGACGTATCGGCCTACATCCCCACCAATGTCATCTCCATCACCGACGGACAGATTTTCTTGGACGCCAACCTCTTCAACCAAGGCAACCGTCCGGCCATTGACGTAGGTATCTCCGTGAGTCGTGTAGGTGGAAATGCACAGATCAAAGCGATGAAGAAAGTGGCCGGTACGCTGAAGATTGACCAGGCACAATACCGTGAGCTGGAAGCCTTCAGCAAGTTCAGCGGTGACATGGACGCCGTAACGGCCCTCACCATTGACAAGGGACAGAAGAACACCCGGCTGCTGGTACAGCCCCAATACGAACCCATGCCGGTAGAGAAGCAGATAGCCATACTCTACTGCGGTACCCACGGCCTGCTCCGCGAAGTACCCTTGGAACAGGTCAGCCAATTTGAGCAACACTTCCTGGAGGTGCTGGAGCGCGACCATCGCAACGATGTCCTCGATCCGCTCAAGAGCGGACAGCTCACCGAAGAGGTATGCCGCCTGATAGAGGCCTCAGCCAAGCAGAGTCTCACCTACCTGCAAGCCTGAGGCAGAAGAGAAGGTAAAATAAATCCATTACAGCAAAAATTGTAGAAGAATGTCCCTGAAAGAGGTAAAGAACAGAATCAACTCTGTAAAAAGTACGAGGCAGATCACCTCCGCCATGAAGATGGTGGCCTCCGCCAAGTTGCACAAAGCCGAAGAGCGCATCAACAGCATGGTGCCCTATCAGCAGCAGCTCAACCGTATCGTAGGCAATTTTCTCGGAACGAATGAGGAGCCCATCTCCTCACCTTACGTTGCCGAGCGGGAGGTGCATCGGGTAGCCGTTGTCGCCTTCAGCTCCAACACCTCATTGTGCGGTGCATTCAACTCCAATGTGCTACGGAGTCTGAACGAGAGGATGAGCCACTATGCCTCCTTGGGGCGTGAGGCTCTCCTGCTCTACCCCGTAGGCAAGAAGGTGGAAGAGGCCGTCAGGAAATGGGGTTATCCCATAGAGGGCAGTTACTTATCCCTCTCCGAGAAGCCCACCTATGCCGCTGCCGCCCAGTTGGCCCATCAACTTATGCAGCGGTTTGCTTCGGGAGAGGTCGATCGGGTAGAGTTGCTCTACCACCACTTCAAGTCCAAGGGAACCCAAGTGCTCACGCTCGACACCTACCTGCCCCTCCATATCGAGCCGCTGAAGCCCTCCGAGAGCACGAGCCGTCACAACTATATTGTGGAGCCCTCCATGTCAGCCCTCATTGCCGCCCTGCTGCCCAAGATGCTCACCCAGAAGATCTACACGGTGGCGCTCGACTCCAACGCATCGGAACATGCAGCCCGCACCTTGGCCATGCAGACTGCCACCGACAACGCCAACGAGCTGTTACGCGAATTGACTCAGCAGTACAACAAATCGCGCCAGCAGGCCATCACCAATGAGCTGCTTGACATCATCGGAGGCACGCTGAAATAGGGAGTACCTCCCCCGGTGGCTCCTCGTACCCGGAGCCACCGCATTATACGAAGGGGTATTGCGTTTGACTAATCGCAATCACGTTAGACAAAGGGCAGCCGCATCTTCTGGCCGTCACCAGCCACCTGTCTCATCACCCCATTCTCAATCAGGTAAAACTCCCCGTAGATGGTCTCATGCCCTCCCTCACCCAAGAGGTAGGTGCCATCGGGGAACACATAGAATCTCCTCAGCCGACTGTCGGGAATGGCAATGTCTTCATACACCTTGAAGCCATCCACCAGCATATCCTTGCAGAGGTAGTAGTGAGGCAGAATCTGCACCTCGGTCAACCCTAACCCCGGCAGAAAGCGCTCATAGTTCTCATCAATGGCTTCGCCCGGCTCTTCGGGCTGTGCATAGACAATACGCGCACAGTTCATGCTTCCGGCCGAGATACCCAACACCACACCATCGTACCCCTTTTTCAGCAGTTGCGCCATCTCCACATCATGCAAGAAGGCGTTCTGCGTCGGCACATGGCCTCCACCCAGAATCAGGAAATTACTCTCTTCAATCAGCTTCTCCACCTGAGGAGCCATCCGTCGGTCCAGAAGGTCGTAGCTCTCAAACACAAAGCCCACCTCCTCAAAAGCCTGCTTCATGCAGACCGAACAGTGTTCGCTGAAGGCCACATCATCGGGATGGGTAGTCACAAAAACAGCCCGGATCGGGAGTTCCAAAGCTCGGCGCAGGTTATCCAAAAAGCCGTTGGCCGGATTGATAGCCCCATCCATCGCAACGCTGGGGCTACTCGTTAGGAAATATTTCATCTTTTCTTCATTTTATCCATCGGTAATACTTACAACATCCCCTGCTTCCCTCTCTTTCTCCCCCGCCTCTCTCTTCCTCCCTTCTGTTTCCCTTTTCCTCCCCCGATTCTCTCTCTTCCTCCCTACGTCCCTCTCCTATCCTCTTCCGATATATCTTTTTCATCTCCTCTGACTCGCACTTTATCCTTCCCTGATATATCCTCTTCACCCCCTACCTCCCTCTTTATCATCCCCTGATATATCCTTATCATCCCCTGCCTCTTCCTCTTTATCCTCGCCCGATAATGCTTTAACCTCCCCTGTTTTTCCCTTGAAAGCCCTCTATTTGTTCTCTCTTTTTCTCTTAATGGTTCATTTTGTCCCAAATTTTTTG
>CAMGIP010000143.1 GCA_946056155.1 uncultured Mediterranea sp.
CCCTGGTCGTTGTCATAGGCAAATGATACGCGGCTCTTGAAGTTCTCCGTACCGGTATTCAGCGCTACGTTGTGACGCTGATAGAAAGCGGTACGGAAGATGGCATCCATCCAGTCGGTACGGGTGGTACCGACCCATGGGTTCTTGCTTGTATCCCATGCATCGGGCAACGAGAGGCCGGCATTGGCATGCGACAACTTGCGCATCTCCACCTGCTGCTCTGCGTTCAGCGGCTCAATCAGGTTGGTAGCTTGGCGGATACCGAAGGTGCCGTCATAGGTCAGAGAGGGAGCACCATCCTTGGCCTTCTTGGTGGTTACCAAAACTACACCACCGGCACCCGACTGGGCACCATAGATAGCGGCCGAAGCGGCGTCCTTCAGCACCACGATGCTCTCGATATCGTTCATCGAAGAGATGGGTGCACCGGGAATACCATCCACTACCCACAGCACGTTATCGCCGTTCTGCGAACCTTGACCGCGGATGACGATGTTGGGGTTTGACGTGGGGTCACCACCATCAGCCTGAATAGTTACACCGGCAATCTGACCTTGCAACATTCCCTCCGTGCTGGTCACGGGGCGTACAGCCAGCTCTTCCGCATTGCTTACCACACCGACAGAAGCAGAGAGGTCCTGCTTGCGGGTGTTGGCACCATAACCCAGTACCACCACTTCCTGCAACATCTCGGTATCTTCCTTAAGCACGATGACCATCGGCTTGTTGCTCACGGGCAACTCCTGAGGTACGTAACCCACGAAGCTGATCTGGAGTACATCACCTTTGGAAGCCGTCAGCGTAAAGCTGCCGTCAAGGTTGGTAATCACTCCATTGGTCGTGCCTTTCACCAGCACGTTTGCTCCGATGACAGGTTCTCCCGTCTGGTCTTTCACCGTACCCTTGACGGATATCTGTTGGGCGTAAAGGCCCGCAGACAAGAACAGACCGAACAACAGCGTCAGCATCGTTCGCCAGATTCTAAGATTTACTTGTCTCATAAGATAAAAAATTTAAGTTGATAAATAGATTTACTATTGATTCTGCCACAAAGGTCGGGCAACAGAATTTCAAGTAGATTACAGTTTTTTTAATTTTTTGTTTCTTGTTGTTTGTCTCTTTTTTGTTTGTCGTTCATAGATTCTCTTGTCGAATAGAAAAGTTATCGCTTCTGGATACAAAAAGGGCACTTCAATATCTTCTCAATCTGCAATTTGCAGGATGGAATAGATTGAAACACAGGATTTTATTCGGTTAGATAACTTGTTGTTCAACGCGGAAGACCTCCTGATTCTAAGGGGCCTTTTCCGGGTCAGAAGAGGGCCGATGCACCCAGCAGGTTGGCATCCTTGAGGGTAGAGGGGAATATCTTTACCTTGTCCAGAATCAACTTGTAGGGATAGTCGCTCATCGCCTCGTGCATGGCCTGCTCAAAGAGGGGGAATGCCGGAGCAATACCGCCTCCGATGACAATGGCCTGCGGAGCGTAGGTGAAGAGGATGGCTTTCATCAGCTGTCCGAGATGGTGGCCAAACTGCTGCCACATCTCCAAGGCTTGAGCATTGCCCTGAGCTGCCTTCTCTGCCATTTCGGCACCCGAGGTACCGTAACGCTTGAAGAAGAAGCTGCTGCAGTAGTGCTCAAAATCAGAGTCCAAATAGGGCAGACTGCCAATCTCTCCTGCTCCTGCATAGTTGCCCGAGTAGAGGTGACGGTCCACCAGAATGCCTGCACCCACACCGGTACCCAGGGTGATACCCACCAGGTCGGCATAGCTGCGGCCTTCGCCATAGAGGTTTACGCCCAAGGCAAAGCAGTTGCAGTCGTTGTTCACGGCTACGGCCACATTAAACTCTTTTTCCAGGATTTCTTTGAGATGTACCTCCTTCCACGAGGGAATGTTGGCTACATTATATACTATGCCCCGGTTGGCATCCACGATGGAGGGCACTCCGATACCTATGCCGTCCACCTCCGGGGTAATCATTTCACGAATCAGTTCTGACAGCTGAGCCACAACGACCTCAGCAGCTTCCGTGGCTTTACAAGGAACCGACTTTTTGCATAGGCAGCAGCCGTTCTCAACCTGAGCCACGCGGATATTCGTTCCACCTAAATCAATCGACAGTCTCATAGTAAAAATGCTTAAAGTTGTGTTCTTTTCCGCAAAATTATTATCTCTATTTCGTATATAGTCCTTATTTTCCGCAGAATATTCCTCATTTTGCGAAAAATATGGGTTGTTTTTCTCAGAAATTGCTTCGAATCAGCTGTTGAACCAGAGCCTTACCCCCTTCATGGCTGACGAAGTCGATGAAGAGGATGCCCTTGGGGCGGAGCTGTTCGGCACGTAGCCACTCCGTTACGGGCAGGTTGAGCGCGTTGGCAAAGTCTATGGGGAAGCCTACAGGGAGCGCGGTGGCGCTGATGAAGGAGATGCCGCTTCGATAGCTTCCGTCAGCCGGTGTATCCATCCATCGGAGACTCTGCTGTATGGCTTCCAATTTGCGGGGCCATTCGCTTGCCGTGGTGTATTCATACTCGTCCTGAAGGAAGAGGGTTGTCTCTGTTCCTCCAGCTGTACGCAGGGTCAGCAGACAGGAAGCGTTATCGGCCCACCCCTCGCATCGCACACCGGGATAGAGCGTCATCACCTCGTCCCGATGGAGGAAGAGGATGCGTCCGCGGCAGTTGCCGAGGGTGGTGGTATCGGAATATTCAGTCAGGAAATAGGGCCGGTTCGCCTCCTCGTTGAGCGACTGGCTCAGCAGCCGTTGGTAGTCGGCAGCCTCTCCCCCTTCTTTCTTCAGCGAGACCACCAATGCTTCGGAGGGGTGCTCTTTCAGGAAAGAGAGGAAGGCGGGGAGCACCTCGCTCTCCCAGTAGCACTCCTGGAAAGCATCGCTGTGGTAGAGACCCAGTTTGCCATCCCGTTCGCGCAGCCTGATGTCGAAGGCACGGATGCCGGCTTGCAGCTGGGCAGCCACATCGCTACCCTGCGTCTGCAGCTTTTTGCCTCCATGTGTGGCAGCGCTATCGTGCGTGCCGGGTAGAGCGAAGCCCAAGAGAGGCAGGGAGTCAGGCAGTTGCTTCATCCATTCAGCTGTAGCCTCCTCGGCTTCATCCGCTCCAACCAATAAGTTTTGGGGGGCAATAGAGTCGTCTGTACCGTTCCTGTAGAGGAGCGATATGGTTAGAATTAGTCCACCGCAGACTAGCAGGAGCCCTATATTTAGTAAGGTGTGTTTGTTGTTCATGATTCCAATGATTGACCGTTATTGTTTTTCAAATGCAAAAGTAGTGCTTTTATCTGCGCTGAATGATGATTTTTGCGTAAATCATTCCTCAAAAAACGAAAAAGATAGAGGTTGCAGCCCATTTCCATCCTTCCTGCCGCCATCAGAAAAGCATGTCAGCATCAGAATAAAGTCCCAAAACAGCACGTAGCTTATGAGCGGAGCAATACTCTGGGTGATTAAACGAAGGTAAGGTTAACCCCTGCAAGGGCAATATCATAGGGTGCCTTTACAATTTACATTATTCATGAAATAATTATCATTATTCAATCCAAAGTATAGTCGGGCAGTTCCTCCCGGTTTTGCTGCTGTTCAAACTGCTTGCGATACTCCTGAGGTGTGCACCCTTTGATGAGCTTGAACTGGCGGGAGAGGTTCTTGATGTTGTCGATACCCACTTTGGCGGCCACGTCAGTCACGGGATCTGTCGTCCCCTTCAGCAGTTGGGCAAAGCGCTCCATGCGGAGGGTGGAGATATATTGATGGATGGACTGGCGCGTAGCCTGACGGAAACGGATCTCCAACAGGCGGCGGGAGAGGGGTACCAAAGCCACAAGGTCGTCCACCTGGATGCGGTTGGTCAGGTTGCGATGGATGTATTGCAGTACCGAGAGGATATAGGGATCCGAAGTAGGGTAGTAGTCGGTCGAGAGTCGGTTGACGATAGCCATAGGCTCGATCACCACATCCTTGGGATGGCTCTCTTCCTTATTATATAGTCGTTCGATGAGCGCAGCCGCCTCATAGCCTCCCCGTTCGATGTTCTGGCTGATGCTGGAGAGGGGAGGGTCGCTGATGTTGCAGATGATTTTGTCGTTATCCACCCCCAGGATGGAGATCTGCTCCGGCACGCGGAGATTATTGACCTTGCAGATCTCGGTAATGCGGTTGCCTTGGTTGTCATCGCAGGCCAAGAGTGCCGTGGGGTAGGGCAGCGACTTGAGCCAGGCCAACAGAGGCGGTGCCTCGTCAAACCAGACATCATCTACCGACTGCTTCTCGTAGATGGAGAGGTTCTTCTCCAGTCCATGCTCCGCCAGCACCTGACGGAACCCCTCGCATCGCTCCAACGACCAGACCGCATCGTGGTAGCCGTAGAAGGCGAAATTTCGGAACCCTTTGCGGATGAAGAACTCGGCTCCCATGCGTCCAGCCTTGAGGTAGTTGCCCGTGATGTTGGGTATGTCGGTAAATCGTTGCTTGTAGTCCTGGGCTATGACGATGAGTCCGTTCTCCTTGAGCAGTCCCACGTTGTCATCGTTGTCAAACCGTCCGATTACCGCATCGGCTTGCCACGCTTTGGCCCATCGGAGCACTCCCTCCATGCCTTGTGTTTGCTTATAGGTGTGCGGCATACGACAGATGACCCACGGCTCGCCGTGGCGCGAATAAGAGAGGATTCCCTTCAGGAGATTGTAGGAGAAGCTCTCGGTATAATCGGTCAGCAATATCAGTCGAATCATAATGTTCTTCCGTGGACAAGGTTATTCAATTTACAATTTACAATTTATAATTTATAGTTGAGTCGATGGGATGTACATATTTTGCGTAAACAGTCCTATTTATCTATAAACAAGTTCTATTTATCCACTAAAAAAGGGTGGTTTGGCTGCAAATATACGCTTTTTTTAGATATTATTTGCTCATTCCTTCCACAATCGCTACTTTTGCACCCTAAATCTACTTAAAACAACATAATTATGTTAGATATTTGCTGCATCGGACATATCACGCTCGATAAGATAGTTACCCCCAACCAGACAGTCTTCTTGCCCGGAGGTACTTCGTATTACTTCTCTTACGGAATCAATTCACTTTTCCAATCTACCCGCGTCAAACCATCCCAGAAGCCTCAGCTCTCCTACAAACTGCTCACCTCGCTGGCTGAGTCGGAGATGCACTCGGTCAGGGACATGCAGGGTATTGGCATCGACGTAGAGGTGGTGCCCAGCCGCAAGACGGTCTATTTTGAAAACATCTACCTCAGTAGTAACACCAACGAACGTACCCAGCGGGTGCGCGACAAGGCCGACCCCTTTACCGTGGATAAGGTGAAGGATGTAGAGGCCCGCTATATCGTGCTCGGCAGTCTGCTGGCCGATGATTTCCCCTTGGAGACGCTCCGTGCCCTCCACGGCAAAGGAACCTTGGTGGTGGATGCCCAGGGCTATTTGCGCGAGGTGCGTGGTGAAGAGGTCTATGCAGTCGATTGGAAGGAGAAGCGCGAGGCACTCCAGTATGTGGATGTGCTCAAGGTCAACGAATCCGAGGCTGAGGTACTGACTGGAGAGAAAGATCTTCATGATGCCGCTCGTCGTTTGGCCGAGTGGGGTGTGAAAGAGGTACTCCTCACTCTGGGTAGCTTCGGCAGCATCATCTATGCCGATGGCAAGTTCTACGACATCCCCGCCTATGAGCCGCTGCTCCTGGTAGATGCCACCGGTTGTGGCGACACCTACACCATGGGCTATGTCTATCGCCGTGCCCAGGGCGCCTCAGTCGAAGAGTCCGGTCACTTTGCTGCCGCTGTGAGCACCATCAAGCTCGAACACTCCGGCCCCTTCGCCTCCAGCGAGAGCCGTGCCATGGAGTTGGTGGAACGAAACAGAGGCAAGTTTCAATAGAAGCCTAAGGAAAAGAACTCGTCAGCTTGATTAGAAATAGGAAGAGCCTATCTGCTCGATTATTGATGATAAATTGAATAACCCTCATCAACTCAATTTTAAATTGAAAAGGCCTCATCAACTAATTACAAATTGAAAAGGCTTCGTCAACTCA
>CAMGIP010000144.1 GCA_946056155.1 uncultured Mediterranea sp.
TCATGCCCCTGATGAGCATCCGCTTCATGATGGTGTCCTTCGTGCTTATGTCCTTCATGAGCATCTGCTTCATGGCTGTGTCCTTCGTGACGATGGCCTTCATGACTCTCTGCAGTATGGCTGTGCCCCTCATGGTCATGGGTAGTCGAGTGCGAATCCCCATGGGAACCGCATGCGCTCAGCAGAAACAGTGCTGCCAAGCATGTATAAAAAGATCGTTTGTGCATAATGTATTCTGTTTAGCATTTCAACACCATAGTGCTACGTTGCCGTATCTCTACGATGCCTCTGCAAGACGGATGATGGGATCACCGGCTATGCAGAAAAAAATTGGATGGATGGGGACTGTAATCCCCGCTGAATCATTATGCGAAAGAGGGCGGGGCGCGTAGGCCTCCCGTATGTCTCCGCCAGCTGTCATGCAGTTTCTCCTGATAGAACGGACAGGAGATTGTTGGGGTTGAGAAGATGAGACGATTAAAAAGCACGGCCAAACCACTGAGCAGGTTGGGCAGCGTATCATTAGCAGTGGGCGCCTTGATGGTCAATGTTGTATGGCGTCCTTGACGGAAGAAATGGGTGGTGAGGCAGTCTGCCTCGTTGCATCCCTGTTCGTGATGACAACCGTGCGTGCCATGCCCACATGACTCCTCTTCATGAGCACCATGATGAAGGTCGTTTTTCATGCAAATCCGACCGTCGGCATGATGGTGATGGGGGAATACAGGTACTATCGGCATGAGCATGCCGAGCAATACCAGCAGATAGGAGACAAACAGGCTCTTCTTCATCCGAACGTTAGGGGAATATCAATCTTCAGGCCTTACCAGCCTACATTGGGGATGTAGCGCTTGATGACTTTGCGCAGGTCGCCGAGTGTGATAGGCTTTACCAGCACATCGTTGGCACCAGACTCCAATGCCATTTCGCGGTCCGTGCTGAATGCATAGGCTGTCTGCACGATGATAGGTAACTGGCACCCCATCTCGCGTAACTTCTTGGTAGCCTCCAAACCAGTCATGACGGGCATTTTGATATCCATCAGCATCATTTGTGCCTCTTTGCCGAATTGTTCATAGAGCGTAATCATGTCTGCACCCGTACGTGCCCACTCCAATCGGCATTTTTTGCCGACAATAGCGCGAATCAGTTTGAAGTTGCTTTCATCATCTTCTGCCACCAGAATGAGTGGCAATTCGATTGTATTATTTTCCATAATTATAGTTCTTAGCGTTGTGAGTGGCACAAAGATAAGTCAATAAACTATTCCGACAAAATTATTGGTAAAAAAAAGTTCACTTTGTATGGGTGGAGGGGCAAATGGAACTACTCTTCTGCCGCAGAACCTCTTCTGAGTTGCCAGAACGCTACTGCTGAGGCGGCAGCCACGTTGAGCGAATCCACCCCATGAGCCATGGGGATGCGCACCACATAATCGGCATCGGCTATGGTCTGCTGAGCCAATCCGTCACCTTCGGTACCCATGATGATGGCCAAACGCGGTTCGTTGCAGAGGGCAGGATGATCAAGGGGGACAGACCGCAGCGTCAATGCCATGGCTGCTGTTTTCAGTCCCCATTCCTTGAGCCGTGTCAACGGGGGCTTTATCCAAGTCCAGGGAACCAGAAACACGGAGCCCATAGAGACACGTACTGCACGTCGGTTGAGTGGGTCGCATGAGGTGGGAGTGAGCAGTACAGCATCTATTCCAAGTGCAGCTGCCGAGCGGAAGATGGCACCGATGTTGGTGGTATCTACGACACCATCAATCACCACTACCCGCTTGGCATCACGGCAGATGGCTTCCGCATCGGGAAGTTGGGGACGTCGCATGGCACATAGCACGCCACGGGTCAGGGTATAACCCGTCAAGGCAGAGAGTAGCTGTCGCTCTCCTGTATATATAGGTATATCGCCACAGCGGGCAATGATGTCTGCTGCATCCCCCGTGATATGTCGCTCTTCGCAGAGAAGCGAGAGCGGCTGATACCCGGCCCGGAGTGCCACATCAATCACCTTGGGACTCTCTGCTATGAAGAGTCCCTCGTCGGGATGGAGACGGTTGCGCAGTTGGGCCTCGGTGAGCAGAGCGTAGGGCTCCACACCGGGATGACTGAGTGACTTTATTTCTATAACGGGCATGGCTTTTCAGTGGGTAAGTCGTCTTTCTCTTCTTCCTATTTCACCCAAGTGACATAGCCCTCTTTTCGGGGTGTCTGTGGTTTGACTGCTCCTTCGGCGGCATAGCCCAGTATGCAGTGGCCGATGCCTTCATACTCCTCCGTGAGTCCAAGGCTTCGCAGCAGCTCCACTCCTTCCTCGCTCTCAAACTCCTCTTTGGCGCGGTGGATCCAGCAACTTCCCAAACCGAGGCTATGTGCTGCTGTCATCAGGTTGCCCATGACAAGCGAACCGTCATACACGCGCGTACCTACCTCTTTTTTAGCCAGTACCACCAGTACCACGGGGGCACCATAGAAGGGGTCAGCTGTGGTACCCAAGATGTGGGCATTCATTCGGCTCAACTGGTCGCGCACCTCTTTGTTAGTCACAGCCAGAATGATAGGCGACTGCCGGTTCATTCCTGTCGGGGCATAGGTTCCAGCCTCCACTACCGCCTCAATCAGCTCCAGAGGTACCGGCTGATTCGTATATTTTTTCACGCTGCGTCGGGTAATCAGCGTCTGTAGGGTCTCATTGATTGCCATTTTCTTTCTCCTCTTTTTCTATACTTTTCTGGATAAATTCAATTTTTACGCGACATGCCTCGCGCTCCTGCTCAGTCTGGTAGATGAAGTTGAGTAGTCCGGCCAGGTCATAAACGGCCACGAGAGCCTCCACGTCGCTGTCTCTCATCAGGGTGCTGTAGTCGTGTTCTCCCTTGAAGATCACACGCAGTTTCTGGTCGCGGTGGTTGTAGATGAAGTTCATGATGCCGCCATCCTCGCCCAGTTTAAACTCCGATTTCTCAATCTGTTCGCCCAGTATTGAAGTTTCGTAGCTCTCTTTGGCATTGGCTGTCTCTATGTAAGTGCCGTCCGGAGCCACTATGGTCACAGCCGAATGGTGGATATTCTTTTTGCCGCAATAGACCGAGGTCATGCGCATCTCTCCCCTTTCGTTGACCCGGAAGCTAAGGTGTGTGATGTGCAGGCACTTTTCTACAGCCTGTGACGGATGCAGGTAGTTGCCCAACTGCTGGTAAGCAGTGTCCTTTTCAAAGAGATAGTTGGACTTCACCCTATTCAGCCATTCTTTTCTTTCACGCAATACGCTATCCAAAAAGCAGAGATTCTCCTGCTGCTCCTTCAGCGTCACCCTCCGTTTGAGCCGCTGGCTTTCCCGTCTCACGTCAAATGCTTTAGGATAATGCAACTTCAAGCTGTCAATCAATGCGTTGGCCTTGTTGTAGTCTCCTATCTTATAGGCTGCTTCTGCCTGATGTAGCATCATCTTGGCCCCCCTGTCCGAGTCACCACAGGCTGTCATCAACAGAGAGCAGAAGAGGAACGTTACCCACGCGAAAGTAAAATATTCTTTTCTTTTCTGTACCATATTAGTTTTGTTTGCGTGCAAAAGTAGATAAAATTCTCGACACTTCCATGTCATCGTAGGGGAATGTGAAATAAAATCCATAGGATTAGTCAATTTTGCTGATAAATTGTTTGGATAGTTAGTTTTTTTTCAGATATTTGCAAGAAGAAAGCAAGATTAGATAAAAATAAGGTCTGTTTTTGCAAATAGGATAGGTTATTTGATACTAATACTTAATAGATTATGAAAAATTTTAATCGTAACAAACTGTTTGCCACTTTGGTTCTGTTTTGCTCAGTGGTCTTTACTGCTCAAGCACAGTTCTTGCGTACCTCCTACTTCATGGAGGGCACTCATTATCGTATGCAGTTGAATCCGGCACTCACTCCCGGGCGCGGTTACATCAATTTACCGGTTGTCGGTACATTGAATGCTTCGGTCAACTCCTCTTCTTTAGGCTATCAGGATATGTTGGACATCATCGACAACAGCGATGATGGCGACTTCTTCATGAAGGATGATTTCATCAAACGGTTGTCCAACGAGAATAACCTGAATGTGAACGTCAGCACCGATATCTTCTCTGCCGGATGGTACAAAGGCAAGAACTTCTGGTCGTTCAACGTAGGTGTACGCAATGACATCGGCGCCTCTATCCCCAAGGCTACCTTCGAGTTTCTGCGGGATATGAACAGCCGTGACTTTTCTTCGGCTGAGGGTCTGTTGGGTATCAAGCACAACATCGGACAGCAGAAGTTGGAGGTGAACTCCTACGCTGAGGTGGGAGTGGGCTTTGCCCGTGACCTCAACGAGAAGCTGACCATCGGTACCAAGGTGAAGGCACTGCTCGGTGTAGCCAACATGAAACTGAACATCAACAGCATACAGGTGGAGACTCCTTCCGTGAAGGGGCAACTTCCCAGCAATCTCGACAATTTGGCCTCGTGGACTCCGGAAGATTGGAATAACCTGCTGAACAATGCCACGACCAAGGCTATGGTCAAGGTTGATGCAGAGTTGGAAAGTTCATCCAAACTGATTGAACTGCAGGAGAATGGAAATAATGGTTATATCGATGACATTGATACCGGTACGTTTGGCTTTGCCGGTTATGGCGCAGCCATTGACTTGGGTCTCTCTTACCGTCTGACCAAGCAGCTCACCCTTTCAGCCTCTCTGCTTGACCTCGGTTTCTTGAAGTGGTCGAAGAAGAATACGCAGGTGGCTAAGGCTCGCGCTAATCAGGAGTATGACTTGATGAATGATCAGGACCGCAACGATTTCATCGGTATAGTCAACAGCGGTGAGATTCTCAACTACGACATGTTGCAGATGACTGTCGATGAGAATGCAGCCAAGGACCGTAACAGCAAGCTGACCTCTACCGTAGTAGTGGGTGCAGAATATGCTCTGCTGAACAACTGGATGGTGGTAGGTGCCCTCTTCACCAGTCGCTTTGCGCAGCCCAAGACGCTGAACGAACTCACCTTCTCGGCCAATATCCGGCCCAAGAACTACTTCAACCTCTCATTGAGCTACTCGGTGCTTCAGGCCAAGGGTAAGACCTTCGGTGTAGCTGCCAAGCTGGGGCCCCTTTTCATCGGTACCGACTATATGTTCTTAGGCAAGAATACAAAGAACGTCAATGGCTACATCGGTCTCTCTATTCCTCTCTCCAAGCAGAAGTCCAGCAAGAGCGAGAAGGATAGCTGATAGAGTAAGCTAACATACCTTGCAAAGTATGTCAACATAAAGGGCCAAGTATCTAAAGATAAAGGCCAAGTATGTTGACATACTTTTTTTAGGCCAATACTACTAACTTTTCAGAGAACATATACTTCATCGGCCATAGGAGATATACTTCTATGGCAAAGTAAGTATATCTTCTTTTTTTGAGCAGGTGACAAAAAGAGAATGTTTGCGCACGAGAGGTTAATGACGAATCAAGTCAGAACTCGCTCGTGAAGTGGAACTTGATGTGTTTGAAGTCCATCTGTGCCATCTGTAGCACGTATCCGCTGTCGGCAAGGAACACGTCACGTCCTTCGCGATCGCGCGCCATGTACTGGTATTTGCGCTTCTTGAAGGCTTCCAGTTCAGCAGGGTCGTCACTCTCAATCCAGCAAGCTTTATAGAGGCTCAGCGGCTCCCAGCGGCAGGAGGCGTTGTACTCGTTGAGCAGTCTGTACTGGATGACCTCAAACTGCAGCTGTCCCACGGTGCCGATAATCTTACGGCCATTGAACTGGTTTACAAACAGCTGGGCCACACCTTCGTCCATCAGTTGGTCAATACCCTTGGCCAACTGTTTCTGTTTCATCGGGTCAGCATTCTCGATGTACTTGAACATCTCCGGTGAGAAGCTTGGCAATCCGCGGAAGTGGAGCACCTCACCCTCCGTCAGTGTATCCCCAATCTTGAAGGTGCCGTTGTCTGGCAGACCAATGATGTCGCCTGCCCAAGCCTCGTCAATGGTGGTCTTGCGCTGTGCCATGAACTGCGTGGGGCTGGAGAA
>CAMGIP010000145.1 GCA_946056155.1 uncultured Mediterranea sp.
AAGCAGTCAAGAAGGAGACTGGCATGCTGGTAGCCACCGAGGTAGCCACAGCCAAACATGTCTATGAAGCCCTGAAGGCTGGCATCGACATCCTCTGGATTGGCGCACGCACCACAGCCAACCCCTTTGCCGTACAGGAGATTGCCGACGCACTGAAGGGAGCCGATGTCCCTGTTCTGGTCAAGAACCCGGTCAACCCTGACCTGGAACTCTGGATTGGAGCGCTGGAACGCATCAACGGTGCAGGACTGAAGCGTATCGGAGCCATCCACCGCGGCTTCAGCAGCTACGACAAAAAGCTCTACCGCAACCTACCCCAATGGCACATTCCCATTGAGCTTCGCCGCCGCATTCCTTCACTCCCCATTCTCTGCGATCCCAGCCACATCGGCGGTAAGCGGGAACTGGTGGCACCCTTGAGCCAGCAGGCCATGGACCTGGGCTTTGATGGACTGATTGTAGAGAGTCACTGCAACCCCGACTGTGCATGGAGTGACGCCAAGCAGCAGGTTACCCCCGACGTACTCGACTACATCCTCAACCTGCTCGTTATCCGTAAGGAGACACAGACCACAGAGAACCTGGCTGAATTGCGTAAGCAGATTGACGAATGCGACAACAACCTCATCGAAGAGTTGGCCAAGCGTATGCGCATAGCTCGTGAAATCGGTACCTACAAGAAGGAGCACAACATGACCATCCTGCAGACCGGACGTTACAACGAGATTCTCGACAAGCGCGGTTCGCAAGGAGCCCTCTGCGGAATGGACAGCGACTTCATCAAGAAGGTATTTGAGGCTATCCACGAAGAGAGTGTACGCCAGCAGATGGAAATCATCAATAAGAACTAACCCACAGAGACTCCTATCATGAAAATACTGATTCTCGGAGCCGGCAAGATGGGTTCCTTCTTCAACGATGTGCTCAGTTTTCAGCACGAGACAGCGGTATATGATGTCAATCCCATGCAACTGAGGTTTGTCTATAACACCTACCGCTTCACGACCATCGAGGAGATCCGTGAGTTCGCTCCGGAGTTGGTCATCAATGCCGCCACGGTCAAATACACTTTGGAGGCGTTCCGTCAGGTTATTCCCGTACTGCCTAAAGATTGCATCCTGAGTGACATTGCTTCGGTAAAGACCGGATTGAAGAGTTTCTATGAGGAGAGTGGATTCCCATACGTCTCCACACACCCCATGTTTGGTCCAACCTTTGCCACGCTCGACCGTCTGAGTAGCGAGAATGCCATCATCATCAGTGAGGGAGACCATCTCGGCAAGATATTTTTCAAGGATCTCTATCAGAATCTGAAGCTGAATATCTTTGAATACACCTTCGATGAACACGATGAGACAGTGGCCTACTCGCTCTCCATCCCCTTTGTCTCCACGTTTGTCTTCTCGGCAGTCATGAAGCATCAGGATGCCCCCGGCACCACCTTCAAGAAGCACATGGCCATAGCCCGCGGTCTGTTGAGTGAAGATGACTACCTGTTGCAGGAGATACTGTTCAATCCCCGCACGCCAGCCCAGGTGGAGAACATCCGCATCGAGCTGAAGCAACTGCTGGAGATTATCTCCAAAAAGGACGCTGACGGCATGAAGCAATATCTGAAAAAAATCAGAGAGAAGATTCGCAACGCCAATTAGTTCATCCCTCTCTCCCCTTCCTCAGCCGGAGCCTGCTCTATACCAGAGCGTGCTCCGGCTGGTTGGTAGATAGAAGAGTGCTATCCATGCGCATTTTTCTGCCCAAAAGAATATTTTTAGGGATTTTATTTGTTTTTCCCAAGAAAAGTCGTACCTTTGCACCGAATTTTTGAGAAGGATGGTTCCGTAGCTCAGCTGGATAGAGCAACGCCCTTCTAAGGCGTGGGTCCTGCGTTCGAATCGCAGCGGAATCACCAACCCATGAGGCATCTTGTAATCGATGGATTACAGATGCCTCTTTTTTTATATCCATACCCTACCCCACGGTCCATCGTCGCCACACACTATAAAACGGGAAGCAAGAAGACAACAAGCCCGTATGTCTGCGCATAACCCGTTAATGGCCAAGCGGGAATAACGATTCAAAGTGTCACATTTTCCATTCATTTAAAACCTTTTTGAAAGCAATTTATAAAAATCAAAATCATTATATCACTTAATCGAGATTTTATCAAATCAAATGAATTAACAGATTATCACTTGACTTTAGCGATAACTAACAATTTAAAAGCAGACTACGTTACACACTTTCAAATAGAAAGAAAATGTGATTTTTCATAGAAAAAAGATAGTGGTATTATGTCTATGTTAGCAGAATGTCGTATATTTGCAGCGTTTTAAGGCAAAAGGATATACCAACAAAGTAGATTTTATCAGAATGACAACGAAAATTGAGTTCACCAAAATGCACGGCGCAGGAAATGATTACATCTACGTCAACACCCTGCGGTTTCCCATCAACAAGCCGGAAGAGCTGGCTATAGCATGGAGCCGACCCCATACAGGTATTGGCAGCGATGGATTGGTTTTGATTGGTCATTCGGATAAGGCTGACTTCAGTATGCGCATCTTCAATGCCGATGGCTCGGAGGCCATGATGTGTGGCAATGCCAGCCGCTGCATCGGTAAGTATGTCTATGAATATGGACTGACGCAGAAAACCACCGTCACCTTGGATACCCTTTCGGGCATCAAGATTCTCAACCTGCATCTGAAGGATAATCATGTAGATAGCGTAACCGTAGATATGGGGGAGCCGGCCGACGAACCGGTTAACCTCTTCGGTCAGGGTCCGGAGGTGATGAGGGAACAGCCCATTACAGCCGATGACCGCACCTTCCTTGCTACAGCCGTATCGATGGGCAATCCCCATTTGGTCATCTTCGTGGAGCAGGTAGCAGATATCGACCTTACCTACTACGGTCCGCTGCTGGAGCGGCATCCCCTCTTCCCCAACCGCATCAATGTAGAGTTTGCCCAAGTCCTGGAGGACGGCAGCATACGGATGAGGGTATGGGAACGTGGATCGGGCATCACGCAAGCCTGCGGCACAGGAGCCTGCGCCACGGCAGTGGCAGCCTGCCTCACCGGACGGAAGGGACGACGATCGGACATCCTCATGGATGGGGGGAGGCTCAGCATCACCTGGGATATCGCCACAAGCCATATCCTCATGACAGGCCCAGCCACCAAGGTGTTTGACGGAACTATAGAGATAGAAGAGTAAGAAAAAGCAAAAACAACCCAATAATACACAAAAGAATATGGCACTGGTCAACGAACATTTTCTCAAACTACCCGGAAGTTATCTCTTCTCGGACATTGCGAAGAAGGTCAATAGTTTTAAAATCACTCACCCCAAGCAATCGCTGATCAGACTGGGCATAGGTGACGTAACCCGTCCACTGCCTCCGGTGTGCATCGAGGCCATGCACAAGGCGGTCGAAGAGATGGCATCTGAGAAGACCTTCCACGGTTATGGTCCCGAGCAGGGTTACGACTTCCTCATCGAAGCCATCATCAAGAACGACTATCTGCCCCGCGGCATCCATCTCTCTGCCAACGAAGTGTTTGTCAATGATGGAGCCAAGAGCGACACCGGCAACATCGGTGATATCCTGCGTCACGACAACAGTGTAGGTGTGACCGACCCGATTTATCCCGTATATATCGATAGTAACGTGATGTGCGGCAGAGCAGGTATCCTTCAGGAGGATGGCAAATGGAGCAACATCACATACCTTCCTTGCACCGCTGAGAACCACTTTATCCCGGCCATTCCCGACAAGCGGATAGATATCATCTATCTCTGCTACCCCAATAACCCCACGGGCACCACACTGACCAAGGAGGAGTTGAAGAAATGGGTGGATTACGCATTGGCCAATGACACGCTGATACTCTTCGATGCAGCCTACGAGGCCTTTATTCAGGAAGAGAATGTGCCCCACAGCATCTATGAGATCAAAGGAGCCAAGCGTTGCGCCATCGAGTTCCGCAGTTTCTCCAAGACCGCAGGCTTCACAGGTGTACGCTGTGGATATACCATCGTTCCCAAGGAGCTGACAGCAGCTACACTGACCGGTGAGCGGGTGCCGCTCGGCAAACTGTGGAACCGTCGTCAATGCACGAAGTTCAATGGTGCCAGCTACATCACCCAACGGGCAGCTGAGGCCATCTACACCCCCGAGGGACAGACCCAGATACGTGCCACCATCGACTACTATATGGAGAATGCACGCACCATGAAGCAGGGTCTTGAGGCCACAGGACTCAAGGTCTTTGGCGGTGTCAATGCTCCCTACATCTGGCTGAAGACACCCGACCGTATCTCTTCCTGGAAATTCTTCGAGCAGATGCTCTACGAAGCCAATGTGGTAGGTACCCCAGGCGTAGGATTCGGACCCAGCGGTGAGGGCTACATTCGGTTGACTGCCTTTGGCAGCCACGAAGATTGCCACGAGGCAATGAAACGAATCCGCCAATGGCTGTAGTATCAGATACGATGCACAAGCCAGGGGGAAGCGGGGCAAGAGGAAATAAGAAGAGAAGGAAAAGATAAGGAGAGACAAGAGAAACCATAGATACAACGGATACCAACAGATTGACAAATACAACGGATTGACGAATACAACAGACAGACAAATACAACAGATTTTCAATAGTTAGTTTATAGTTTTATTATCTAAAAGGTTAGATTATGAGAAAGAAAACCACAAATTGGATGACAGCAGCCTTCGTGCTGCTTATGGCAACACTCTCCACAGAGGCAAATGCACAAGACAAAGTAGAGACATCAGTTGGTGCTGATGTCATGAGTGGATACGTATGGCGCGGCCAGGAACTGGGCGGAGTGAGCATTCAGCCTTCACTCTCTGTAGGCTACAAAGGATGGTCGCTCGCCGCATGGGGTTCCGTAGGTTTGGAGAGCACCGACACCAAGGAGTTTGACCTTACCCTCGGTTACTCCACCGGAGGATTTAGCCTATCGGTCACAGACTACTGGTTCAACGTGGCAGGCAATGGCAAGGCCCGCTACTTCCAGTATGGAGCACACGATGAGAGCAACTCACACGTATTTGAAGCACAAATCGGTTACGACTTTGGCCCCGTGGCCCTGAACTGGTTCACCAACTTTGCCGGAGCCGATGGTGTAAAGAGCAACGGTAAGCGGGCATACTCATCGTACATTACCCTTGCAGCCCCCTTCCAGCTCGGAGACTTGGAATGGAAAGCAGAAATAGGTGCCACGCCTTGGGCCACCTCATTCTACGGCAGCAACGGGTTTGCAGTGGTCAACCTGAGTATCGGAGCCTCCAAAGAGGTAAAGGTAACAGAAAACTTCTCTCTCCCCATCTCAGCTACAGCCACTTGGAATCCCCGCACCGAAGATGCATTCTTCACCGTGGGCATGAGTTTCTGATTGCAGGAACAAACAGAGACATGGACATTTGAGCATAGCAACAGTAGGTATTAACGTATAATTAGTTTAGGTATGAAAAAGATTGAAGCCATTATCCGCAAGACAAAATTCGAGGACGTAAAGGACGCCCTTTTGGAAGCGGACATCGAGTGGTTCTCTTACTACGAAGTGAGAGGCATCGGTAAATCGAGACAAGCTCGCATCTATCGCGGTGTGATGTACGACACCAGCTCCATCGAGCGCATCCTCATCTCCATTGTCGTACGCGACAAGAATGTTGAAAAGACTGTCCAGGCCATTCTCAAAGCCGCACAGACGGGTGAGATTGGAGACGGACGTATCTTCGTTATCCCCATTGAAGATGCCATTCGCATACGTACTGCCGAACGGGGAGACATTGCACTCTACAATGCCGAACAGGAGCACTAACCACACCGCAGCACACAACTACATCTACAAAATTATCGCATTATACAACTAAACGAAAAGATTGATTCATTATGGATAAGAAAACCACATACAGCATAGCCAAGCTCTGGATAGCCGGAGCCATCCTGATGGGGCTCTGCATAGCCACTGACCTCT
>CAMGIP010000146.1 GCA_946056155.1 uncultured Mediterranea sp.
AGTTTCTCCTGTCTCCAGGATAGAGTCCGTTTGTTTTGTACTTTCCATTTCTTTGGCTATACTTCCCTCTCACATATACCTCCCCGCGGAGATACCCCTCCGAAAAAAAACTGTGAACTGTGAATCTGTGAAGATTTATACCTCCCCGCGGAGATACCCCTCCAAAAATAAACTGTGAACTGTGAATCTGTGAAGATTTTCAGCAAATCTTCTTGTAAAGTCCTCTCAGTTCATTGAGCCTCTCCACATAACCGCGAGCCTCCCACATGCTGAGAATCTGGGTGGCTGATGAGCGTTTGCCCTTGTTATGGACGCTCTTCGTGTTAATTTTCTAAAAATAGTGTTGAAGCATTGCTTTTTTTTCTAATTTTGGCTCATCACTCATCGCAATTAGTTATTTTGGACCATGAGGACACCAGCGGAACCTTCGGTAATAGTTTCCCATCTGAAGCAAGATGATAAGGGGCAGTATCTCTGTCAGCGCAATGACGAACACTGCCACCATGTAGCGGAATTGGCAAAACAATTCGCTGCATCCTTTGGTATGGGCGAATGGGGTTACGTATTGGGTCAGCTGCATGACAAGGGCAAGGAGAAACATCAGTTTCAGGCATACATCCGCGACGTGAACGGCATACCTGGACATACGGATTATACCCGGGAGGGAAAGGCACATGCCTACGTAGGAGCCCTTGAGGCCTACCATCTATACGGCAAGCAGGCCATCCCCCTTTTCTGCAACCCGATAGCCTCCCACCATCGCGGGCTCTATGACTATAGCGAGCTGGAAGTCATCCTGAGGCAATCTCTACCCCAAGAGGTAACCCAGGTGACGGAAAAGAGACCGCTCAGCCGCCCCCCTTTCAAGATAGAGGGCAAGGATTTCCACCATCTGGTCCGAATGTTGTTCTCCTGTCTTGTGGATGCCGACTATCTGGATACCGAGTCCTTCATGAACGAGTCCGCGTCCAAGGCACGAGGTTGCCACACCTCGTTGTCCTCATTGTTGCCCTTGCTGGAACAACACCTGGCCCACTTGAATCATCTTTCTCCCCTCTCCGATGTCAATCCCATACGCAGCGAGGTGCAATCATGCTGCCGGCAGATGTCAGACCTCCCCAAAGGATTCTACAGCCTTACAGTCCCCACGGGAGGTGGAAAGACCCTCTCCTCCCTGCTTTGGGCCCTGCGTCATGCCATACACCACGGCATGCGTCGGATAGTGATAGCCATACCCTATACAAGCATCATCGTACAGACCGCATCGATACTCAAGCAGATATTTGGAGAAGAGGCAGTTCTGGAGCATCATAGCGCCTTTAATCCAGATACCATACAAGGCGAAGCCGGCAGACATAGGGCCAAACTCGCCACAGAGAATTGGGATTATCCCCTCATCGTCACCACCAATGTGCAGCTGTTTGAGTCGATGTTCAGCCACCGGCCGTCCGACTGCCGCAAGCTGCACAATATGGCCAACAGTGTCCTCATCCTCGACGAGGTCCAGACGTTACCCAATGGTTATCTCCAGCCGATAGTCGATACCTTGAAATCTTATCAAAAGATGTTTGGCCTATCGGTGCTGTTTACCACGGCAAGCCAGCCCGTGCTCAGCGGATTGATAGAGGGGTGCAATCCCCGTGCCGCATTTCAGGGCATCGACCATATCAAGGAGATCATCCCCAAGGGATATGCCCTGCACGAAAGGTTGAGAAGGGTACGTCTTGAGATAGATGCCGAGGGAAGTACCTATGACGACATAGCCGCGAGGCTCTCACGGCACGATAAGGTGCTCTGCATCGTGAACACCCGTAGCGACGCCAAGGAGATATACGAGCGTCTTCCCAAGGAGGGCTTGACACTCCACCTGTCAAGGATGATGTGTCCGCGGCATGTAGCCCAAACGATACAGACGCTAAGGCAAGCCTTGTCAGATCCTTCGGAAAAGGTGATCAGGGTGGTGGCCACCCAGCTGATAGAAGCCGGAGTAGATATAGATTTCCCCACCGTCTATAGGCAGGAGGCAGGACTTGACTCCATCCTACAGGCCGCAGGGAGATGCAACCGGGAGGGGAAGATGGAGTCTGCTACTACATACGTCTTCAGCCTTTCCAAGGAACATCCGCTCTATGGAAGCCTCACGGAGGCCAACCAGGCGAGGCTCAGCATGACCCATGTAGAGGATTGGTTTGCTCCGGACACCATGACGGACTATTTTCGGCAACTCTACTCCCGGAAGGATACCTTTGATAAAAAAGGCATCAAGTCACTCCTATACAGACCAGCAGAGCTCTCTTTTGAAGAGGCTTCCAAGGAGTTCAGGCTTATTGAAGAGGTGGGAAAGACACTCTTTGTCAATAGAGACAACAGCATGGCACTCATCGAGCAGCTGAAGCGAGAGGGGATATCCTACTCGCTGATGAAGCAGTTGTCGCTATACAGCGTCAATGTACACGAGAGCGATTTCCGGAAGTTGGTGAGTTGCGGAGCCGTAGAAGAGGTGGTCAAGGAGATCTATGTGGTGAGCGACAAGTTGCAATACGACGAGCAGATAGGGCTAAGACTCGATAACCACTGGATGAACGAAATATTACTGCTATGACCCTCCGTGCGATAGGACAAAACGTGAGATACCCCCGTGGGCCGGAGAGCGAACGATTTTCGCCAATCCCAGATGTCGCGAGGGTTGGAAAAATGAAATAGAGACATAAATAATAGAAACGATATGGAATATACTAACAGAGAATACTGCTTGGAGGTGTGGGGCGACTATGCGTGCTTCACCCGTCCGGAACTGAAAGTGGAGCGAGTGAGCTACGATGTCATCACTCCATCGGCAGCTCGCGCCATATTCGAAGCCATCCTGTTCAAGAGATACGCCATGAGGTGGCAAGTGACAAAGATAGAAGTGCTCAACCCCATACAGTGGACATCAGTCAGAAGGAATGAGGTAGGAACCACGGCAAGTGTCAAAAGCGGCAGCATATATATAGAGGATAAGCGTCAGCAGAGAAATACGCTTCTGCTCAAGGAGGTCAAGTACCGCATTTGGGCAAAGCTCGTGTTTGTCCCCGTCAGCGACCGCCCCAAAGAGGCATTTGCCAAACACAAGCCTGGTGCCGACGAGAATCCGATGAAGTATTACCATATGTTTGAGCGCAGGGCTGAGCAAGGCCAATGCTTTACCCAGCCTTATCTCGGCACCCGTGAGTTTTCAGCCTCATTCCGCTTAGTTGACCCCGCCAAGGACTCCTTGGGCCCGGCTCTCTCGGCAGAGCAAGGCGGCACCCGCGACCTTGGCCTCATGCTCTATGATATGGATTTCACCCATTCCAAAGAGATTCAGCCCCTCTTCTACAGGGCAGAGATGAACGAAGGCGTGATTATTGTTCCCCCATTAGATAGCAAGGAGATACTGCGATGATACTTAAGGCTTTATATGATTATTACAAAAGATGCGACAACCTGCCAGCCAAAGGCATGGAAGAGAAGGAGATAGGCTTCCTGCTCGTCTTGTCGCCCGATGGCCAGTTTTTGCGTTTTGAGGATTGCCGGACCGGAAAAGACCGTGCTCGTATCTACCTGGTAAAGAAGCATGTGGGCCGTTCGAGTGCCGCAGTAGCCAATTATCTCTATGATAACAGCGCTTATGTGTTAGGCTACTCAGATAAGAGCAACGGCAAGGAACAGTTATACCTGGACACATTCAAGGCCAAGGTAGCCTCAATTGCCGAAGTATATCCAGGTCATAGAGATATTACCGCCATACGCAATTTCTATCGCCACAGCCGGGAGAAGATACTTGACCTTGTCTCCAAGGATGCATTGTGGGAAGAAATCAAGAAAAACCTGTCAAAGAAATACTCCACCTTTTCTTTCCGAATAGAGGGTGACTTGAAAATCGTGGCAGAAAAAAGAGAGCTTCTCCAATTGGAAGCGTGCAATGATAAGGCAGAAGCTGATGGCCTGTGTTTGGTTTCGGGAAAGCATGGCCCTTCAGTCGAAATCACCACCGCTACGATGATACCTGGAAGTCAGGCTATAGCTAAGCTCGTCTCTTTCCAAGTGAACTCTGGATATGACTCATACGGAAAAACCAAATGTGGTAATGCCCCTATATCCGAAGAGACAGAGTTTGCCTACACTACTGCTCTAAACTCGATGTTGCAAAAAGGCTCACGCAACAAGTTTATGCTCGGAACCCGTACCTTTGTTTTCTGGGCCTCCAACAACAATGAAGCCTCCGTGGAAACCGAGGAAAGCCTGTTTGACCTGCTTGGCTTTTCGGAAGATACAAATGATGACCCTAATGCTAACATTTTGAAAGTCAAGAAGGTGTTTGAGTCCATCTATTCCGGAACCTTGAAAACGGCACTTGACGACAAGTTCTATATCCTGGGCCTTGCTCCAAACTCAGCTCGCATCGCAGTCGTCTATTGGTCAGACACCACGTTGAAAGAGTTTGCAGGCAAGATTCTGAAGCATTTCCGTGACATGGAGCTCCATGATGCCCGCAAGGAAAAGAAACCCTATATGGGTATCAAGGAGATCATCGCTTCGGTCACAATCGGGGGAAAGAGCTCGGATGCCACGCCCAATCTTCCCGAAGCAGTGGTAAAGAGCATCTTCCAAGGTTTGCCCTATCCCCAGACACTCTACTCTGCCTGCATACGTAGGATAAGGGCAGAGCAGAAGCTCACCCTGACACGAGCAGCCATCATCAAGGCATATCTGAACAGACAAAGTAATAACAACAAAAAGATAGACATTATGTTAGACAAAGACAACAACAACCAAGGCTACCTATGTGGTCGCCTGTTTGCAGTACTGGATAAAATTCAGGAAGATGCAAACAATATCAGCAGTATTCGCGAAAGATATATGAATGCTGCAAGTGCTACTCCTTCAGCAGTATTTGCCACTATACTGAATCTTTCGGTACACCATTCCGAAAAATTGGATGAAGGACGAAGAATTTATTTCGAGAAGTTGAAACAGGAGATACTCGACAAGGTATCAGCCGATGGATTCCCAACCCACCTTGACCTTCAGGATCAAGGACGCTTCTTTGTGGGCTATTATCATCAGCGCCAAGACTTCTTCACAAGTAAAAAAGAACAGTAAATAACAACTCTAAAATATACAATTATGTCAGAATTAAAAAACAGAATCGATTTCGTTTACATCTTTGATGTACAGGATGGTAACCCCAATGGAGATCCTGATGCAGGAAATCTTCCTCGTGTAGATGCAGAAACAGGAATGGGACTTGTTACAGACGTTTGCTTAAAGCGTAAAGTAAGGAACTATGTCCAGATTGCAAAAGGACAAGTGGATGGTTATGATATTTTTATCAAGGAAAAGGCGGTGTTGAATACGCTGATAGACAAAGCTCACGATGATTCGGAAGTGAAAGCTGCAAAGGACAAGACAGAGGCTGCACGTAAGTTCATGTGCAAAAACTATTATGATATCCGCACTTTCGGCGCAGTAATGTCAACTGGTAAGAATGCAGGGCAGGTGCGTGGTGCCATACAGCTTACTTTTGCACGTTCTGTAGATACAATTGCAACAGCTGAGCATTCCATTACTCGTATGGCTGTAGCTACGGAAAAGGAGGCGGAAAAGCAAGGTGGCGACAATCGCACAATGGGTCGCAAGGCTACAGTACCCTATGGTCTCTACGTATGCCACGGTTTCGTCTCTGCCAACCTTGCCCAGCAGACAGGATTCTCAGAAGAAGACCTGGAACTTTTCTGGGATGCATTGAAGAACATGTTCGATGTTGACCGCTCGGCAGCACGTGGACTTATGAGTGCGCAGAAACTTATAGTATTCAAGCATGGCTCTCCGCTTGGCAATGCCCCAGCTAACAAACTGTTTGATTTGGTGAAGGTGGAAAAGGTA
>CAMGIP010000147.1 GCA_946056155.1 uncultured Mediterranea sp.
TGCGATGTGTAAAGCCTTTATAATTTGTAACTGCGAATTGTGTAAGCATATTCACTTGATTTCATTATTATTTGAGGGTACAAAGTTACTAATAAAATATCGTTCCGTAAAATAATTACGGATTAAACATATTTTAGGGCTATTTTTTAACATACGAGGCTTATTTTCTTTGTTATACGTTCAAAAATTACGTCCTATAATATGTTTTCTTTACTGACAAAAGCACAATATCACTCTAATGGAATACCTTATAAAACGTAGTAATCTACGGGGAATTTTCATATTCTCCGCAACTTTTCACACAAAACATTCATGATTTTTCAATAAATGATTGTTACTTTGCACCCAAAAATATAGAATGGGATGAAGTGCGGAATTATCGTAAGTTCTATCTGGCTTTCAGCAATTTACTAATTCAGCAGACAATGCCTGCTGAATCCGTCTCTGATGGAATCGTACTGCCTGTCCAATTATCTTGGAGTCATTAAGAAGGAGGATGAATCCTCCAAGATTCCTGAACTTATTCCAAGAATCTCGGAGCGTCATACAAGATTTTGAAAATATCTCCAACAATTTAGAAGGAATCCTGCAATACGGGGTTGACTGATGGCTTACAACTCGTCAACTGACAGCATCTCCTATTGCTGGAGTTTTCCCATCTTATAGTATCCCTTACTCAGGATATTGCCCTCGGCATCGGTCTCTACAAAAGGTCCATCCTTTTTGCCCTGTTTGAAAAGGCCCTGATAACGCTTGCCATCCTTATCCACTTCCACACCACTTCCCTCTTTGAGTCCGTTGACAAATCCACCCGTATAGGTGGTGCCATCAGTCATGGTAAGTGTACCCTGTCCATGGAATTTGTTGTTCTGCCAATCACCGTCATAGACATCTCCAGCGTTCCAGTGGTAGATACCAGCACCATGTCGCTGGTCATTGACCCATTCTCCCTCATATACAGCCCCGCTGGTCCAGACGAAGGTACCCTTTCCTTCCATACGTCCCTCCTTGAAATCGCCTGTATATTTATCGCCATTGGCATGGTAATATACCCCTTTGCCGGTGCGTTCACCTCCTACATAGTCCCCTTCGTATCGGTCGCCCGTATGGAAGAAGTAGATACCCTTTCCCTGCTGAATGTCCTCCTTCCACTGTCCCACATACTTATCCCCGTTAGCATACTCGAAGGTACCCGTTCCTTGTCTGAAATCCTCCTTCCATTCCCCATTGTACCGGCATCCGTCGTTCCAGGTGAGCACCCCTTTGCCCTCCTTCTTGTCCGCCACCCAGCTGCCAACATAGGAAGAGCCGTTCTTCCAGGTATAGGTACCCTGCCCCTGCCGTTTGTCGTTGACCCAATCACCCACATAGACATCCCCATTGTGATAGTACATGATGCCGTGTCCATGCTGGTAGTCCTGATACCACATTCCTTCATAGCGGTTGTTGTTTCTGAAGTGGTAAATTCCCTTGCCATGCTGCTGGTCCTGAAACCACTGTCCCTCATACTTCTCCCCGTCCGTGAAGGAGTATGTACCCTGCCCCTGTCGCTTACCCTTGACGTACTCTCCCTCGTAGGTATCTCCGTTCTTCATCTTCGTTTTACCCTTGCCATTGGGTTTTCGTCCCTTCATTTCGCCGGTATAGACCGACCCATCCTTGAAGGTGTATGTACCGATGGCAATGCTTTGGGCCGAAAGCTGTGCAACGCCAATCCAAAGAGAAAATAGTAGCGTGTAGTATCTTTTTTTCATCTGTTCTTCTATGCTAAAGTTCCTATCTTGTATTATATTCTCTGCTTGACATCGAGCCTACTCCTCCGCTCCGAAGCCGGAATGGAGCAGCCGCTGGATGTAGTCCCTTTCCATCTCCTTTGGCCGGAGGATGAGGTCACCAGCCACAAGCAGGTCCAGGTCCAAAGGTACCCTCTCCTGCAGCTTCATCTCCGGTGTCCGCCCGGCATCACGCTCTATCTGCATGAGTTGGGCCACCACCTGCTCAGGAGAGCTGGGTGATGAGAAGGAGGCCAGCTGATTGGAGAAAAGAGCCTTCCTGCTCAGGAAAAGAGGTTCGGTCTCCAGCTCCTCGGAAAAGCGGACATCGGGATAGAGGCCACGGAGCCACTCACGGGCCAACGCCATCTGCCGTTCCCGCTCTTCATTGCTCCCTATGCTTACGATATAGTTCATCCTTTACCCGTTGTTTTCTATTGTCTTTTCCCTCAGAACGTTCCGCTGATATATCGTCATAACATGCTGATGTAATTCCACTTAGTACATTCCGTGACTATACCATCATAACGTTCCGTTGAAACTTTCCTCGTTATTTTCCCATCAATTGAAGAGATCATCCAATCCCTCGGCCGGGTTCTCCAGAATGCGTATATTCTCATCATCACTGTTGTCTTGACAGGGGTCAAAGCCTTCGGGCATATCGAAAACCTCTGCTGGGTCATAGCCCAAAGTCTTGTCACCCAGAACCTTCACCATATACTTGGCCCAGATGGGGAGTGCCATAGAGGCACCCTGTCCGTAGGCCATACGGTCGAAGTGAATGTCGCGATCCTCACCGCCTACCCAGCAACCTGAGACGAGAGAGGGAGTGAATCCCATGAACCATCCGTCTGAGTTGTTGTTCGTCGTACCCGTCTTTCCGCCCATATCCGCCTGCACGCCCAGTCGGCGTACCCTTCCGCCGGTACCCTCATTGATGACGGCACGTAGCATCACCAGCATTTTGTTGGCACTGTTTGGGCTAATGACCTCCTCCATAACTGGAGCAAAGTTGGCCAAGACATTACCCTCATTGTCCTCGATGCGGGTCACAAAGAGAGGAGCCACACGGATGCCTCGGTTGGGGAAAGCGGTATAGGCGCTCACCATCTCACCTACCGATATTTCGCACGGTCCTAAACAGAGGGATACCGAGGGAACAATTTCGCGGTTACGCACGCCGAAGCTATGCACCAGCCGCTTGAGTTCATAAGGATTAAGCTTGCCCATGAGCGAGGCTGTGATCCAGTTGTCGGAATTGGCCAGACCCCACTTGATGGTCACCATCTCACCAATGCGCTTGTTGTTGGCATTACGGGGCGACCAGGGGATGTTGTTCTCATCGAGCAGTGTCACCTGCACGTGGCGTATGAGGTCACAGGGCAAGAATCCATTCTCCATGGCGAGGGTATAGACAAATGGCTTCATGGTCGAACCTATCTGACGGCGTCCGGCCATGGCCATATCATACTTAAAGAAATGGTGATTAGGTCCGCCCACATAAGCCTTCACATAGCCCGTGCGAGGGTCCATAGACATGAATCCCGTGCGGAGGAAGAACTTGTAGTAGCGAATGGAATCCATCGGAGTCATCACCGTATCCCTCTCCCCGTTCCAGGTGAAGACCGACATCGGTTGCGGTGTGGCAAAGGCCTCCCGTATCTCGCTGTCGTTGGCCCCAGCAGCCTTCATCAGGCGGTAGCGGTCGCTCTGCTTCATGGCCCGTGTGAGTATTTCATCCACCTGTTCAGTGGTGAGATTGCGTGTGTAGGGAGCCGTCTTAGCCCCCTTCTTTTCCTTGAAGAAGGCCGCCTGAAGCTCCTTCATATGCTCTGTAACTGCCTGCTCGGCATATTCCTGCATCCGGCTGTTGATGGAGGTATATATCTTGAGTCCGTCGGTATAGAGATTGTATCGGCTACCATCCTTCTTCTGGTTCTTCTCGCACCATCCATAGAGCGGATTGGTCTCCCAGTCGAGCGAATCCTCATAATACTTCTGCATCTGCCATCCCCGGTAATTGCTCTTGACCGGTTTCTTGGCCGAGAGCACCCCACGCAGGTATTCGCGGAAGTAGGTAGCCAATCCCTCGTTGTGGTCCACCCGGTGGTATGCCAGTGTCAGCGGGAGCTGCTGGAGCGAGTCGCACTCTGCTTCGGAAAGATAGCCCGCCTTTCGCATCTGATCCAACACCACGTTTCGTCTTCCACGACTCCGCTCGTTGTAGCGCACAGGATTATAGAGCGAGGGGTTCTTGCACATGCCCACGAGGGTAGCCGCCTCCTCTGCCTTCAGATCGCCCGGCTGGCATCCGAAATAGGTATAGGCAGCGGTCTTGATGCCCACGGCATTGTTGAGGAAGTCAAACTTGTTGAGATACATAGTGAGAATCTCCTCCTTGGTGTAGTACCGCTCTAGATTGACGGCTATGACCCATTCAATAGGTTTCTGGAAGAGTCGCTCCATCACATTGTCGGCACTGGGCGAGAAGAGCTGTTTGCTCAGCTGCTGGGTGATGGTACTACCTCCTCCGGCGCTGGTCTGCATCAGAATGCCACGTTTCACGACGGCACGCATCAGGGCTATGGCGTCGATGCCCGAATGTTCAGCAAAACGCACATCTTCGGTGGCTATCAGCGCCTTGACCAGATGGGACGACAAATCGGCATAGCCCACATAGACACGATTCTCCTTGCTGAGCGAGTAGGTGCCTAGCACCTTGCCGTCATCGGAAATGACCTCAGTGGCAAACTTGTAGTGGGGATTTTCCAGTTCCTCTACGGCAGGCATATAACCCACCCATCCCTTGGCAATAGCCGTGAAGAGGAGACAGCAGGCCATTACGGCCACTGCAAAACATATCCAAAGTCCTATAACAATCTTCTTTATCATAACCTTCTTGTCAGTGTTTAGTCCACATATAATAAATAACGAAATACGGATTACGTACACATCATCCCTTATGTCCAAAGACTCCATCCTTGGGAGATGGTGGAAACCTGATCGAGTGCAGATAGCCGTTTTCCAGCCCACAAAGGTATGAATATTATTCTTCCCGACAAAAAAGTTCCTTCAAATTTCATTTTAATCGGGAATATCACTAATTTTACACTCTCGAAAGCAACATATTCGCCCACTTTAGGTGAATATAATAGGAACAACAATCATCAATTATATGGAAAACAGAAGTTTAGTAACCATCGCCCAGCACAGCAAGGAGAAAATTCTCTATATGCTTGAAATGGCGAAATCTTTCGAAGCCCGTCCAAACCGCCGTCTTTTGGAGGGAAAAGTGGTGGCCACCCTCTTTTTTGAGCCTTCGACCCGCACGCGCTTGAGTTTTGAAACGGCAGCCAACCGCTTGGGAGCCCGCGTTATCGGCTTTGCCGACCCCAAAGCATCCAGTTCCTCCAAGGGAGAGTCGCTGAAAGACACCATCAAGATGGTGAGCAACTATGCCGATATCATTGTCATGCGCCACTACTTGGAGGGTGCAGCTCGCTATGCAAGCGAAGTGACCGATGTACCTATCGTCAATGCCGGTGATGGGGCCAATCAGCACCCCTCTCAAACGATGCTGGACCTCTACTCCATCTACAAAACGCAGGGTACACTGGAGAATCTGAACATCTATATGGTGGGAGACCTGAAGTATGGCCGCACAGTACACTCGCTGCTGATGGCCATGCGCCATTTCAACCCTACCTTCCACTTCATCGCTCCTGAGGAGTTGCGTATGCCGGAGGAATATAAGATCTATTGCCGCGAACATCATATTCCTTACGTGGAGCACAGCGATTTCAATGAGGATTCCATTGCTGATGCAGACATCCTCTACATGACCCGCGTGCAACGCGAACGTTTTACTGACCTGATGGAGTATGAGCGGGTGAAAAATGTCTATATCCTCAAGGCCAAGATGCTGAGCAAGTGCCGCCCCAACATGCGCATTCTCCATCCCCTGCCCCGCGTCAACGAGATTTCCAACGATGTGGATGCCTGTCCGCAGGCTTACTACTTCCAGCAGGCTCAGAACGGACTCTATGCCCGCGAGGCTATACTCTGCGATGTATTGGGCATCACTCTAGACGATATCAATCAATGATATTTCAATGTGACG
>CAMGIP010000148.1 GCA_946056155.1 uncultured Mediterranea sp.
AGGATGAAGGAGGAGTCCCACATGAAGATGTTGCCGTTGTAGGCCGTGTCCAGATAGCTCGACACGAAGCCCGAGCCCGGTTGCGGGGCGCGGATATTGCCGATGGCTATCTCCCAGGCCCGCCAGTACATCTCTATCTCCTTGGCATGTCCCTCCCAGATGGGATTAGGCAGAATCTGCCGTGCCTCCTCGAAGCTCTTCGGCTCGATAGTCTCCGGACGGGCCACGCGAAATTCGTTTTCCGTAACGAGGGGTTCCTTAACGTATGTATTCTTGTAGGGCAGACGATACTTCTCGTCGTTGCCACAGCTTTGTGCCCGCATCATGCCCGGTAGGGCCAGCAGGAACAGCATGAGAGAGAGAGTGATAGTACGCTTCATCTTTTCCTTGGTTTTGGAGCTTTGCAATTCCCCGTACAGCCGTTGCAGAAGAACCGTACGGGGATGCTTGCTAAGCGAGAATTGATTTGATTAGGATTTATTTGTTGATTTATTCCTCCCCCCAAAGCAGTTGGCGGATTTTCTTGCAGATATCGGTATTTTCGAAGATGCCGCTGAAGGCCTCGGAGCCGGGACCGAAGGCATAGACAGGCACCATCACGCCGCTATGTCCGCCCGTGGAGAACTTGCAGACGATGCGTCCCTCGTTGAGGTCGCCATCCACTAAGGTCAGTCCGCCCGTCTCATGGTCGGCCGTAACCACCACCAGCGTCTCGCCGTCCTTGGCAGCCCACTCATACATGGCGCCGATGGTACGGTCAAAGTCGTGCGTCTCCTGCATCAGCAGGTCGATGTCGTTGAAGTGTCCGTAGTCGTCAAGCTGAGAGCCCTCCACCATCAGGAAGAAGCCCTTCTCGTTCTGGCTCAGCAGTTCGATGCCCTTGAGCGAAGCACGCTTCAGCAGGTCGCCGCGCTCAGCCGGCAGCGGAGTGTCGTGAGGGTAGGGCACGCAGAAGGCTTTGCCCTCCTTGATGGCCTCCAGCTCCTCCCAGGTAGAGGGCGTCTGCCAGCCGTTGGCACGCAGTTCGGCAAAGATGTCGCGTCCGTCCTTACGGTTGGTAAACTTGCTGGCACCACCGCCAAAGACGTAGTCGGCCTGGCAGTTGGGGTAGTCGCCGATGATCTCCTCCTCCATGTCGCGGTCGGCATTGTGGCAGCAGAAGTCGGCAGGGGTGGCATCCCACAGGCGGCAGGTCACGGCCACACCCGTAGAGAGACCCTTCTCCTTGGCATAATCCACCAACGATTTCAGCGGACGGCCTTCCGGGTCAACGCCCACGCAATGGTAGTTGGTCTTCTCTCCCGTGGCAATGGCTGTGCCGCCAGCACCCGAGTCGGTAATCAGCTTGTTGGTGCAATAGGTCTTGGAGAGACCCGTGTATTGGCAGTTGTCCAAGTAGAGGTGTCCGCGGTTGGCCGTCCAGGCTGAATATACATGCATCAGGCTCATGCCGTCGCCAATCATCAGAATCACGTTCTTCACCTTCTTTCCCTTGGGTGCCTCAATCTTGGGCACGTCATAGGGGTTGGGCATCACATAGGTCAGTTCGATATCGCGTCCTTTGGTCGGCAACGACTCGGACTGGGTGGTTTCAGGCTTGGTGCCGCAGGAGGCCAGCACCACAGCCGCTACATAAAGTAGAATCCTTTTCATGGTTAATCTTATGAATACAGTTGGCAAGTCGCCCCAAGCCTTTTCGGGGAGAGGCTATACTCGCTTCCCTAATTATAAATTGTAAATTATAAATTGAAAACCGTTACTCAGCTACAACCTCCACCAGTACAGGAGCATGGTCGGAGAGGAAAGCCTCGTTCTCTGTCTCGGCCAGAACGCCATAGCGGAGGACCTTGAGCTGACCACGTACAAAGACGTAGTCGATGAGCGGGCGACGGTCGTAAGGCAGTTCACCAAAGTCATGCCAGCTCCAGGAGGGTCCATAGACGACAGAGGCCACGGTACGAGCATCGGTCAGGTGGAGCGGGTCGTTAAGGTCGGTCACGTGAGCAATCACGTCAGACTCAGGATCCGCGTTGAAGTCACCCGTAACGATGACCGGCATCTTGCCCGACAGCTCGTTGATACGGTTCAGCATCAGAGAGATACCTTCGCGTCGAGCCACTACGCCCACGTGATCCAGGTGCGTGTTCATCACGAGATACTCGCGGTTGTCCACCTTGTCTTTCAGCTTAGCCCAGGTAGCGATACGTTCGCAGGCTCCGTCCCATCCCTTGCTACCAGCCACTTCGGGCGTTTCGCTCAGCCAGAAGTAGCCCGAGTCGGTCAGGTCAAAGCGTTCGGTATTGTACCAGAGAGCGCTATACTCCCCCTTCTCCTTACCGTCTTCGCGTCCCACGCCAATCACGTTGTATTGGGGCAGGCGCACTTTGAGGTCCTCCAGCTGGTTGTGCAGCACCTCCTGTGTACCCACAATGTCAGCTTTGTAGAAGAGGATGGCCTGTGCGGCGCGGTCCTTACGATACTTCCAGTTGTTGAGGCTGTCGTCCGGGTTGTCATACCGGATATTAAACGACATCACATTCAACGGCTTCGTCTCACTCTTTTTCTCTCCGCATTGGCAGGAGGCCATCACGAGGAGTGCAATCAGATAAGCAAATTTCTTCATCTTTTTTTGTTTTTATCAAGTTGATTCTTTTCCTTCTTTACCTAATCACCCTTTTCCTTTCTCTCGATTCTCACAACAAAGATAGCTATAATCCGCGAGATTCTGCGCCGACAAGATAAAGAAAGGGATTTTTCTTTAGAGGAAAACAGAGAATGTCTGCGACATGCCAAAGTCCTCAAGGCACGAAGAGTGCTTGGGCGGGGATAGGAGCGAAAGCCGAAGCAGAGGGGAGTTTCCATCCCCAGCTCAGGTGCTCACCCTCATAATCCTCGAAGTAGTGGAGCTGGTAGCGATGGAGACCCTTCTTCAGGGCAATGGTGCCCGTAGCCGGAACGGCGGCATGAGAACCGTCGTTGTTCACCACCTCCACGTTGTCAATCCAGAGCATACTGCCGTCGTCCGACATCGTCATGAAGCCATATACTCCATCCTCAGGAACCTCTATCAGACCCGAGAAGCGGTAGCCGTAGTGGTCCTCCTGCGGAGCTGAAGCCAACGAAGGCTCATCCATGATGCCGCGTGCCACCACCGGACTCTTCTCCAAGTCAGCCACACGGCTGTAGGTACCCTCGTGGTAGGTATAGATGGTGCCGTGGTTGGAGGGTGTCATCGATAAGGCTGGTCTCAATACAGCCTTTGTGGCCTCTATGCTCAGCGTGCTGCTCGGGCGATACCCCTCCTTGAAAGCCTTCGCCTTCAGCAGGAGCGACTGCTCTATCATCAGCGGGCCCTCGTAGCGTGAGCTCAGCTCCGTCGGTTCGCTGCCATCTACCGTATAGTGGATGGAAGCCCCCTCCGTAGTGGTAGCCAAAGTCACCTCAATCCGGTCGGTAAAGAGATTCAGGTCCCGGTTCACGTAAGGGATGGAGACCACCTGCTCCTTCGTGTAGGAGTAGGGAGCCGCATCGGCTGACGTGCCCCTTTGCAGGTTGGGTCGGCTGCTGAGCGTGAAGCAGAGATTGCCACCCTCCAACAGCTCCTCATAGGTGATGTAGTTGCGCTCAATCTCCCGTCCGTTCAGTTCCACCCGGTCGATATAGTGTTTGCTGCCCGCCTGCGGAGCCGTCACGGTAAGCGTCCGTCCGTTGGCCAACTGCAAGGTAGCCTTGGGGAAGAGCGGTGTGGTCAGGGCAAACTGGTTGCTGCCCGGACATACCGAATAGAGACCCAGAGAAGAGAGGATATACCAGGCCGACATCTGTCCGCAGTCTTCGTTGCCGCAGATACCCTCCGGTGTAGGCTGGTACATCTCCTTCAGCAGGCGACGAGTCATCTCCTGCGTCTTCCAGGGCTGACCGATGTAGTTATAGAGGTAGGCGATGTGGTGGCTCGGCTCGTTGCCGTGAGCATACTGGCCAAGGAGACCTGTGATGTCCGAGAGTTCACCATCCACGCGCGAGTCGGCTGTGAAGATATCATCTACCGCCTGTGCGAAGGCTTCGCGTCCGCCGAAGAGCTGCTCCATGCCCATCACATCGTGCGGCACGAAGAAGCGGTACTGCCAGGCTGTAGCTTCGGTATAGGCACGTCCCACCTCAAAGCTGTTGAAGGGCTCGTCCCAGTTGCCGTCGCTCCGCTTGCCGCGGAAGAAGCGGGTGTTGCCGTCAAAGACGCGGATATAGGATTGGGCGCGTTCGTAGTAGGTGCGGGCCGTCTCCTCCTTGCCCATCGCGTCGGCCATGCGGGCGATGCACCAGTCATCGTAGGCATACTCCAAGAGGCAAGATACCGATTCGCGCTTGTAGTTCGAGGGGATATAGCCCAAGGTGGTATAGAGGTCCGACCCCTTCTTGTTGATGTTGCTGGAGGTAATCATCGCCTCCAACGCCTTCTCCGCATCAAAGCCTCTGATACCCTTGAGGTAGGCATCGGCAATGACCGAAGCGGCATGGTAGCCAATCATCGTGCCCGTCTCTCCGGCCGAGAGTGGCCAGATGGGCAGTTCGCCCGTAGCGTCATACATGTCCAGGAGCGAGAGCACCATATCGTTGACCAAGCGGCTGTTGGTCAGGGTCATCAGCGGATGCCAGGCGCGGAAAGTGTCCCAGAGGGAGAAGGTGGAGAATCGGGCCGAGCCATCGGTCGTGGTAGCTATCTCCATGTTGTGGCGGCGGTATTGGCCGTTCACATCCTCCACGCGGTTGGGCACCACCATAGCGTGGTAGAGGGCAGTATAGAAGTTGGTCATCTCCTCGCGGCTACCGCCCTCCACGGTAATGGCGTTCAACGCCTGGCTCCACGCTTTGCGGGCCTCGTCATGGGCTTTGTCAAAGTCCAAGGCATCAGCCTCTGCGCGGAGGTTCTCGCGGGCATTGTCGCAACTGACGATAGAGAGCGCCACAGCCACCACCAAGGGCGAGGTATCGGCCGGGTCAAAGGTGAGGATAGCCTGTCGGTTGGCTGTTGTGTCCATTAGGGCAAAAGGCTTGGAGAAGCGGGCCACGAAATAGACATACTGCTTGTCGGTCCATCCTCGGGTGCAGCGCATACCCTCCAGTTCGTTGGGGGCTGTGGCACGCAGGGACGACTCGTAGATATATTCATTGTCGAGCAGGTGAGCCAAATCTACGACCACCTGCTGCGGAGCTTGCTTGGGGAAGGTATAGCGATGGAGGCCAGTATGCGGAGTGGCAGTCAGTTCCACCCGTATGCCCTCCTGCTTGAGGTTCACGGCATAGTAGCCGGGAGAGGCCGTCTCCTCCTGATGGGAGAAGGGGGCAGCAGCACAGAGGCTGTCGGCAGTCAGGTCGATAGGTTGCGTGGTGGGGCGCAGGAGAATGTCGCCCAGGTCGAGGCATCCCGTACCGCTGAGGTGGGTATGCGAGAAACCTTTGAGGGTGGTATCATCGTAGTGATAGCCAGCGCAGGCGTCCCAGTTGCCGGCGCGAGTGTCGGGGCTCAGTTGTACGGCCCCAAAGGGTACTGTTGCACCCGGATAGGTATGGCCATGGAATCCTGTGCCCACGAAGGGGTTGACATAGTCGATGGGGGCTTTCTCCTCGGTTCCGCAGGCTGTGCAGAGCCAGAGGGCAGCGAGCAAAGGTGCAAAAGTCTTACATTTCATGGTGTGAATAGAATAAGTGATCAATGGGTATATATAAGATAGGAATATTAATACATAAGGTGTATGCAGAGTAAAACGCTGCAGTCCGCAACGGGAGGAATCTCCGAGCCTAAAACGATTCTCAAATATCAGAAGATTCTTCG
>CAMGIP010000149.1 GCA_946056155.1 uncultured Mediterranea sp.
TATCATGTTCATTATCATCGATTCTTCAATTTAATTTGTTCAATTTATAATTCCGCAATGACGTTTCATCAATTTACAATTTTTAATTCGCAATTCGCAATCACGTTCTTTTCAATTTATAATCAGTGATTTACGATTTATCATGGGACTGGTTACCTCTGATTAAATCAGACAATTCTTGTATTCATGGATTGTTCGTTGCAGTCCCAGGTAGAGAGCATCGCTGATGAGGGCGTGTCCAATTGATACCTCGTCCAACCAAGGTATCTGGCTATGGAAGAACTGGAGGTTTTGTAAACTCAGGTCGTGACCGGCATTCAGTCCCAGACCCAAGCTACGGGCCACTTTGGCCGCCTCTACAAAGGGAGCTACGGCAACCTCACGATTGGTTGCATAGTGGGTGGCATAAGGCTCTGTGTAGAGCTCCACACGGTCGGCACCAGCCTTGGCCGCATATTCGATGGCCTCTGCATCGGGAGCCACAAAGACCGAAGTGCGGATGCCGGCATTGTTGAATCTGTCGAGTACATCGCTCAGAAACTCCAGGTTAGCCTTCGTGTTCCATCCGGCGTTGGAGGTGAGCTGAGTGGGGCTGTCCGGCACGAGCGTCACCTGATGAGGCTTCGCCTTCAGCACTAGATCGATAAACTCAGGAGAGGGGTAACCCTCGATATTGAACTCCGTACGCAGCAGAGGACGAAGGTCGAATACATCACTGCGACGGATATGCCGCTCATCGGGACGAGGATGTACTGTGATGCCGTCCGCTCCGAACGTCTCGCAATCCAATGCCACCTTCACCACATCAGGTACATTCCCACCGCGGGCATTGCGCAGCGTGGCCACCTTATTAATGTTTACGCTTAATTTAGTCATATCCTAAAAATAGTCTTATCCTAATATAATCTTGTTCTAAAATTCTCTTTTCTTTTGAAAACTGTTCCTGTCCTACTGAAAACCCTTTTCTCCTCCTCCCCGGGTGCTTCAGGCATTGTATCGGTACCTTGATAGGGCATCAGCGGACACACTTTAAGCGGCAAAAATACAAATAATCGCAATAAGTTGGTGACTTTTGAGAAAAAAATAGCATCTTTGCAATCCAATATCCGATGAAGCTATGAAATTTGTATTATTTGGCAATACCTATCAGGCGAAGAAGTCGCAGCATGTGCTTCACCTCTTCCGACTGCTCCAACGTTTTGGGGCAGAGGTCTGTGTGAGCAGTGAGTTTTACCGCTTTCTGAACGACGAACTGCATTTCCAACTGCCGCCCGTGCAACTGGTGGAGGAGGGCTGTCCCGATGCCGACATGGTCATCAGCATAGGGGGCGATGGCACCTTTCTCAAGGCCGCCAGCAGGGTAAGGGAGAAGGAGATTCCCATCCTGGGCATCAACACCGGAAGACTCGGCTTTCTGGCTGACGTGTCGCCCGAGGAGATGGACCGATCCTTCGAGGAGATTCATGCCGGACGCTATCGGATAGAGGAGCGCAGCGTGCTGCAGGTGGAGGCCGACGGACATCGCTTCCTCTCCGCCCCCTATGCGCTCAATGAGATTGCCGTCCTCAAGCACGACTCTTCGTCGATGATCAGTATCCACACCTTCATCAATGGCGAACCCCTCACCACCTATCAGGCCGATGGATTGGTGGTGGCCACTCCTACCGGTTCTACCGCCTACTCCTTGAGTGTGGGCGGACCTATCATCGTGCCCCACAGCCGTACATTTGCCCTCACGCCTGTGGCTCCCCACTCGCTCAACGTGCGCCCGTTGGTCATCGGCGACGATGCAGAGATTGCGCTCCGCATCGAGAGCCGCAGCCACAACTATCTCGTGGCCGTGGATGGCAGGAGCGAGTCGATGAACGAAGAGACTGAACTGACCTTGCGCAGGGCACCCCATGTGGTGCGTGTGGTGAAGCGTTACGACCATCGCTTCTTCGCCACCTTGCGCGATAAAATGATGTGGGGGGCTGACATCCGATGATAGACCGCGCCACCATAGACCGCATTCTGGATGCCGCCCAGATCTACGAAGTGGTGTCGGACTTCATTACGCTGCGCAAGCGTGGGGTCAACTATGTGGGACTCTGTCCTTTCCACGAAGATACCACCCCTTCGTTCTACGTCTCCCCCGCCAAGGGACTCTGCAAATGTTTTGCCTGTGGCAAGGGAGGCAATGCCGTGCACTTCATCATGGAGCACGAGCAGATGAGCTACTACGAGGCCTTGCGCTATCTGGCCAAGAAGTATGGCATTGAGGTCAAGGAGCGCGAACTGTCTCGTGAGGAGAAGATAGCCCAAAGCGAACGGGAGAGCCTCTTCTTGATCAACCAGTTTGCCCGCGACCACTTCTGCTCTACACTCCACAATCACCCCGAGGGGCGCAACGTGGGTATGGCCTACCTGCGCAACCGTGGATTCCGCGATGATATTATCGAGAGATTCCAGCTCGGCTACTGCTTGGAGTCGAAACATGCCCTGGCCGACGAGGCCCTGCAGAAGGGCTACAAGAGAGACTACCTGCTCAAGACGGGACTCTGCTACGAAAGGGAGGACCACTCCCTGACCGACCGCTTCTGGGGACGGGTCATCTTCCCTGTCCACACCCTCAGCGGCAAGGTGGTGGCCTTTGGCGGACGTGTGCTGGCCAAAGGTACCAAGGGCATCAAGGTGAAGTATGTCAACTCTCCCGAATCGGAGATTTACCATAAAAGTAACGAACTCTATGGCATCTATTTTGCCAAGCAGGCCATCGTCAAGCATGACCGGTGCTACTTGGTGGAGGGATATACCGATGTCATCTCCATGTACCAAAGCGGTGTGGAGAATGTGGTGGCATCGTCCGGAACGGCCCTTACCCACGGGCAAATCCGCATGATCCACCGCTTCACCTCCAACATGACCATCCTCTACGATGGCGATGAGGCGGGTATCAAGGCTTCGCTTCGAGGTATCGACCTGCTGCTCGAAGAGGGAATGAACATCAAGGTGTGTCTCTTGCCCGATGGCGATGACCCCGACTCCTTTGCCCGTAAGCATTCGGCCGAGGATTTCCGCAACTATATTGCGGAGCATGAGACCGACTTTATCCGCTTCAAGACCCGTCTGCTCAAGGATGAGATGGGGCGTGACCCCCAGCAGCGGGTGGAACTCATCAGCAGTGTGGTGCAGAGCATCTCGGTCATTCCTGACGCTATAGCGCGTGATGTATATATCCACGACTGCTCGCAGATGCTGGAGGTGAACGACAAGCTGCTGGTGCAGGAGGTGGCTGTGCGCAGGGAGCGGAAGGCGGAATTGGATGCTGAGCGACGCGAACGTGAACGGGCGGCTCGGGCTCGTGGCCTCCAAACGGGCTATCCTTCGCAAACATCTGCCGGTGAAGCTCCCATTTCCAGCGGTACGACTTCCAGCGGTTTGGCTTCTAGGGGAACGACTTCGGAGGGAACGACCTTCGCCAATGGGGCTCCTGCTGAATTTGCTCCCGTTTCGGGAGATATGGCTTCTGGGGGTACGACTTCGGGGGGAACGACTTCCGGGAGTACGACCTTCGCCAATGGGGCTCCTGCTGAATTTGCTCCCGTTTCGGGAGATATGGCTTCTGGGGGGACGACTTCGGGGGGAGCGACTTCCGGGAATATCACTTCAGGGGGAATGCCTTCTTGGGAAACGACTTCCGATGCAGTTTCCTTAGGGAATGAGGCATCCGTTTCGGACAGTATGATTCCAGGGAATGAAGCCCCCATTTCCAGTGATATGGCCTCCGGGGAGACGACCTCCGGCGGTGGGGCTCCTGCTGCTGAATTTGCTCCTGTTTCGAAAGATATGGCCGCACAGGTGACGAATTCGGGAGATATGATTTCGGGGGGATTGGCTTCAGGAGGGATGACTTCTGGGGGATTGACTTCGGGGGGAATGGCTTCTGGGGGATTGACTTCCGATGCAGTTTTCTCAAGAAATGAGTCGTTCATTCCGGCATCGGTAGGTGATCAGACCGAGTTTTTCATCTACGAACGCCAGCTGATTCAGGTGGTGGTGCGCTACGGAGAACAGATTATGCTGATTGAGACCGATGAGGAGACGGGTGAGGAGCGTCCTGTCAGTGTCATTGACTACATCGCTTCCGAGCTTCATCAGGACGAATTGCAGTTTCACAACCTGCTGCATCGGCGTATTCTGGCCGAGGCTGAGGAGCATGCCCATGAGGAAGGTTTCGTGTGCAGACGCTATTTCCTGGCCCATCCTGATGAGATGATCAGCAAGCTCAGTGCAGACCTTATCAGCGACCGCTATCAGCTCAGCAAATACCACTCCAAGGCTCAGCGCATTCTGAGCGACGAAGAGCGGTTGGCCGACTTGGTCCCTCAGCTGATGATGAGTTTCAAACTGGCTATTGTCAGCGAGGAACTCAAGCACCTCGTCCGTGCCTTGCAGGACCCTGCCTTGGCCAAGGATCCTGAACGATGCAACCAGCTTATGAGTCGCTGCAATGAGATGATGAAGCTACAGGTTATTCTGGCCAAGAACTCCGGCGAACGAATCGTTCTGAGTTGACTTCTCTTCCCCCTTCACAACCTTAACGCCTTAACACCTTAACTTCTTACTTTTTCCCCTGTTTTCCCCATTTCCCTCTATCCCCTCCCCATTCCTGCCGCTATAAATCTTTGAATATCAGCAGAAATGGGAAGGTGAAATCGGGTGTTGGCCGATGATGGAGTAGTGGAAAAAGGCAACGGAAGGGGCAAAAACTTATTCCTGACAGCTCTTTTTCTTCGCTACCAAGGCGTCAATGACTGCAACGGCCGTGAGGTTGACGATGTCGCGTACAGAACTTTCGAAGTCGGTGAAGTGGATAGGCTTGTTCAGACCCATCTGTATAGGACCGATGATTTCTGCGTCGGTATTCATGGCCTGCAGCAGCTGGTAGGCAGCATTGGCTGAGCTGAGGTTGGGGAAGATGAGTGTATTCACATCCTTACCCTTGAGACGGGTGAAGGGGTACTTCTTGTCGCGCAGCTCGCGGTTCATCGCAAAGTTTACCTGCATCTCGCCGTCGATGGCCAGGTCGGGGAAGTGCTCCTGCATGTAGCTCAAAGCTTCGTGCACCTTCTGCGGACTACCCACAGGGTCGGCACCGAAGTTGGAGTAGCTCAGCATAGCCATGACGGGAGTGTGGTTGAAGAAGCGCACCGTCTCCTCCGTCAGACGGGCCACGTCAATCAGCGTTGCGGTGTCGGGGTGACGGTTGATGAGTGTGTCGGCCAGGAAGAAAGTGCCCTTCTTGGAGTTGAGGATGTGCATCGTGCCGAAGTGGTCGTAGCAGGGACGGATACCGATGACCTCCTTGGCCACCTTGATGGTGTTGCTGTACTTGGTATATAGACCGGTGATGAAGGCATCCGCTTCGCCCGTCTCCACCATCATCATGCCGAAGTAGTTGCGCTCAAACATCTTGTCGTTGGCCTCCTCATAGGTCACCCCTTTGCGTGCACGTTTCTCAGAGAGGATGCGGGCATAGCGTTCGCGACGCGGAGCCTCGTTGGGGTGGCGCAGGTTCACGATCTCTATGCCTTCGAGATTGAGTTCCAGCTCCTTGGCCAGCTTCTCAATGGCTTCATCATTGCCCAGAAGGATGGGGTGGCAGATGCCCTCTGCACGCGCCTCCACAGCAGCCTTGAGCATGTTGGGGTGGATACCTTCGGCAAAGACTACCCGTTGCGGGTTGCGGCGGGCGGTCTCACGCAGCTGGCGTGTGAGCTTGCTCTCCTGACCCATCAGCTCCTTCAGGTGCTG
>CAMGIP010000150.1 GCA_946056155.1 uncultured Mediterranea sp.
TCGGCAGGACCTTCATCCGTTTCCCAGTCGCGGATACCTTCGTGTGAGAATAACTGCTTGGGATCGGTTGAGTAGGGCAAATCACCCCATTGAGCCTCCTCCAGTTCGTCAGCATTGACGGCAAAGAGGGCGAAGTAGCGGTTGCTGTAGGGGTCTGTGCTCCATTCTCTCACACCGCGGTTGTTGACCAGCACCTTGAAGGTACGCTTGCCCAACGCACGGGTAGAGGCCGAAGTTACCTCCTTCACCGTTACGAAGTCCACCTCAGTAGCCATTGGCTCGAAGTTGTTCGTCACCTCGGTGGCGATGAAGGCGATGTTCGGTATATTGGATGTTACGGTAAATTCTGCACCATAGCCATAGATGTCGGGGTTCCAAGAGCTTCCGGTACCCTTCTTGATCAGCTCCTCACCGGTTGCGGGGAACATGATGTTGGCTGTTTCGCCCGACCAGTACTGCTGGAGTGATTCAAAGTCAATCTGGACATAGTTGGTCAGGCCCTTGTAGTCCACAAAGAGCTTATTATCCATGGCTGCCTTGCCGATACCGTTCTGCACGAAAGCCAGTTCTGCCTTCTGTGCCTCATCGGTAGCGGGCTTTCCATCCTCACTGCTGAAGGTGATTTCAATCTGGTCGGTGGTAGTGAAGAAGTCTTCTGACTCATCCCACATCACCTCGGCATTCATCCAGGCAGGAACCGATTTTGTGTCGAGAGCCCACTTGAAGTTAGCCTCCACATACACCATCAGTCGGTACTCCTCCTGAGCATCCTGCTCCAGAATGGCATGTGCATAGCTGTTCAGGTTCTTCACCTTGCCCTCCGCATCCTTGGTATAGAACTTGAGGGTAGGGGTGATGCCGGGGAACTTCACCTTGATGCTCTTGTCGGCAGGCAGGGCGCGGGTGGCTGCCTGATAGGTAGCGGTGAGCGTAGCCTCTGCGGCCTCATACGACTTCAGCTTGGCAGCATCCACGGTAAAGTTAACCGTGTAGCGGTTGTCGCCAGCCTCTTCGTCAGCCTCCATGGTGTAGGTCAGCCAGTCGGCGTCGAGGTTGAGGTCGAACTCGTAGTTGCAAAGCAGGTTCACCGAACCGGCAATGGTATGGTTCTCATTGTCGATAGTCAGTTCCACCTCATCCTTCATGAAGACAAATTCGGCATTCTTGCCATACTGCTTCACGGTGATGGTGATGGGGTCTGCCGTACCCATGGTCAGGGTGATGCTGCCCTCACGGTCGGCTACGTCCTTGTTCTGGTCGATGTTCACCACGAGGGTGTTTTCGCCCTTCATACCCGTGGTCTTGTTGAGGCTGAACCAACCCGAGCTGGCGTTGGCATTCCACTCGGCGGGAGCCGTGAAGGTGAGTTGTACCGAAGTAGCGTCTGATAAGGCCACTACCTCCTTGGGTGCATTGAACGTGATGACCGAGGGAGTGTTCTCCTCGTCATCGTCGCTACATGAGGCAAAGCCTACAGAGAGCAGGCAGAGCACCAGCATGAAGCGCAAATAGAGCCATGATGTTTTCATAAGCAAATTTGTTAATGATATTGTGATACTATTGATAAAGTCGGATGATTACTATATATAGTAGGTGTAGCTTACGCAGCACCGTTGTCCATATCGCCTGCCTCGTTTTCTGTGATGCACTTGAAGATGTACTGATATACGCCGAAGCTGCCGAGCTGCGGGATGAATACCTCCAGGTAGAGCACGAAGAAGTGGTCGGGCACCACGAAGTAGGAGGGATACATATCCACCGAGCGCACATAGACCGTGCCGTAGCTTGAGTCCTTGAAGGCCGGCTGCTCCGCTACCGTAACCGTATAGTTGAGCGGGTCGCTGTCGTCAAACTCCAATCGCAGCGGGTAGATGTCCGAGAAGGCATCCTTGAGGATGAAGGTATGGTCATCCTTGATTTCGCCGTTGACCCTTATCTGCTGCGTCTCGTCGCTGAAGGGGAATGAAGCCAGCATAAACATGTTGCCCCCGGGGAATACGAAGTCCTCCATCACGAAGGGGTAGCACTTGACCATCTCCACCCGTGTGGTGTTGCCGTAGAGGTCCAGTTTCTCCTCCTCCGGTTCCAGCAGCCGCAGGGTGATGACCAGGCTGTCGTTGCGTTCCACGTTGGGATAGACCGGCTTGATGCGCACCTTGGCTGCCCGTTCGCCCGCCTTGATGGTCACGTTGTTGCTTCCCTCTTCAAAGTCGAAGTGCACTCCGCGTACAGCCGTAGAACGGTTGTGCAGAATCTCCACCGCATAGTTGCGGTCATAGGAAGCCGTTGTCGTGGCTGCGATAGGTACCTCAAACACCTCATCCGTGGCCACCACCGGCATGGTATAAACCGAGTCGGAGAACATCACATAGTTCTTCCCCTCATACATCTTATCTTCAGATTGGCAGGCCGCCAGCAGAGCCAGGGCCACCATCCAGACATACTGTTTCATTATCTTGTTCATCTTATTCATATCGCTCAAATCTTGTTGACGGTACCTTTATTGGCGTCATCTCCGTAGCCATTGCCGGTACCTCAGTCAGGGTTATGCTCTTCTGTGTGCGGTTATGGTTTTAAGCCGTTGCTTGGGTTACAGGTTCTCGCCGTTGCTTCGGTTGCCCTTCACCACACCGTTGGAGGCCTCGATTTCGTTTTTGGGGATAGGCCAGGTAAAGAGCGGATGGTTGGCCTCCCGCTTGAGTTCGTTGTTCTGCGGTCCGTCCATGGTGTAGAGCTGCTTCTTGCGCGTCAGCCCCATACCCCACCGTTTGAGGTCCGAAAGTCGGAATCCTTCGAGGAAGAGTTCGCGTGCTCGTTCATCCTTGATCTCCTGGAAGAGCGCGTCTCCCTCTCCGTTGTAGGAGCCGAACGCCTTGATGCGCTTGCGCTTAATGGAGGTGAGGTCGGCCGAAGCCTTGGCATACTCGCCCATGCGGTAGTAGGCCTCCGCGCGGATGAGGTAGATTTCCGAGAGGCGGAGCGGTTTGGGCATGTTGAGGAACTTCAGCTGCGAGCCGCCGTTGAGGTCGGGATTGCCCGGATATTTGGTAATCATATAGACCGCGTCGCCCTGTGCATTGGTCTGCTGCTTGCAGAAGATGCTGGAGCGGTAGTCGCCGCTGCCGTAGAGAGCCAGGATCTGCTCGGCAAAGAGGTACTGCGGACTGTAGGTGGCACCGTTGTAGTTGAGGAACACGCTGCCGAGGCTTCCGCCGTAGCTGGTGCTGCTCATGGCCACCTTCCAAATGATTTCGTCAGACTCGTCGTAGGCCCACATCAGCTGGTAGTCGGAGAGGTAGCTGCCGTTGACCACTGCAGCCGCCGTAGTAGCGTCCGAGAGGGAATAGACCCCGCTGCTGATGACCTTTGTGGCATACTTCACCGCATTCTCATAGTCCTGCATATAGAGATAGACGCGGGCGCGGAGCGCGTTGACCGCCCCTTGGCTGAAGTAGGGGTTATCAGCCACCGAGCGAGAGGTGGGGATATACTTCTCCGCCTCGTCGAGGTCGCTCAGCACCTGGCTGTAGGACTCGAAGAGTGTAGAGCGCTTCACCTTAGGCACCGCCTCCGCATAGGTCATCGGCAGGGAGATACCCATGTCCGGAGTATCCTTGTTCTCCTGGGTATAGGCCTCGCAGAAGGTGCGGATAAGGTCAGCAAAAGCCAGAGCGCGGGCAAAATAGACATCGCCCAAGCGGCGTTCGAACTCCTTCTTCTCGTTCTCCGTAGTGAGCGTCTGATAGACCTGGTCCTTGTAATCCATGAAGAAGTTGCACCGTGCGGCCACCTGGTAGAGACCTGCATATACCGCCTCTACATCCGTATCGTTGGGTTTGGTTTCCCAGCGGTAGGTCGTGGCATACTGGCCCATGTTGGTGGAAGAGGCGAAGGCCATGTCTGCCTGGATGTCAGGCAGTAGCGCCAGCCTTCCGCTGTAGAGCGCGCTGTTCTTGAAGGCGCTGTAGATGCCCGTCACTACGCCGCTGCAGTCGTCGAGTGTCTTCATGGCGTTCTCCTCGGGTATGGCCGATTCGGGGTAACGGTCCAGGAACCCGCTGCAGGAGCCCATGAGGAGAGCTACGGCTGCGCCAAAGAGGATATTTCTTTTTTTCATATCGCTGTACTATCTTTATATCTTGTATCTTACTGTCTTATATCTTGATCATCATTATATTCTTGCACTCCTGAGCATCAGCCCGCTTCGACATCCCTTCATATTCTGGGAATCTGTGGCCTACTGCTCCTTGGCCGTTGCGGTCAGAACTGGATTTCCATGCCGAATGAGAACTGGCGTGACATCGGGTACTGTGCCTTGTACATGTTGCTGCTCGACTCCGGATCCATACCCTGGAACTTGGTGAAGGTGAGCAGGTTCTGTCCTTGGGCATAGACCCTGATGCCCTCAACAAACTTCATCGGCTTGATGAGGTTCTCGGGCAGTGTGTAGGAAATCATCAGGTTCTTCCAGCGGAGGAAGGAGGCATCCTCCAAGAGGCGGTCGTCGAGCTGCATGGCCACACCGTGGCGCGGTACCGAAGCCACATCGCCCGGTTCCTTCCAGCGGTCGTAGAGCAGCTTGCGCGACTGGTTGTAGTTGACAAACGTGCCGTTGCTCTCGCTGAAGTAGCGGTCGTTGTTCATCATCCAGCGGTCGGCCACCCAGCTGAATTGCGTGGAGAGCGTCAGCCCCTTCCAGCGAAGCTGCGTGCCGAAGCCACCCTGCCAGGGAGCGAAGAAGCTCTTGCCCACCAGCACCTTGTCCTCGTCGCGGCACTCGTTGACCAGGTTGCCCTCCTTGTCGTACCAGAGCGCATCACCATTGGCTGAGTTCACGCCGGCAAAGCGGTTCACGTAGAACTCGCCGTAGCTGTGTCCCTTCTTCAGGAAGAGGCCCGTGGTGGAAAGCTCATACTCGTCGCGTCCTTCATAGAGCTCCTTAATGATATTCTTGTTGTAGGAAGCGTTGGCTGAGATGCTCCAGTGCCAGTCACCGCCACGGATGATGTCCAGGTTCAGATCCAGGTCCACACCGCGGTTGACCATCACACCCATGTTGCTCCAGCGGGTAGAGTATCCGCCCACCATTGACACCGGCACCGCCATCAGCATGTCGCTGGTGCGTTTGTTGTAGAACTCCGCCGTGAGGTTGATGCGCTGCAGCATCGCCACTTTCAGCGATACGTTGAGCGTAGAAGTCTTCTCCCACGTCAGTCCTTCGTTGCCCTTGGAGTAGGGAGCCAGACCGCTCAGTTCCGAGCCGTCCATGCCATAGACCGGACCTCCGGCCACCAAGGCGAGGTGTTCGTAGCTGGGGATGGAGGAGTTACCCGACGTACCGAAGCTGGCCAGCAGCTGTGCGCTGTCAATCCACTTTACGTTCTTGAGGAATTTCTCGTCCTTCATGTTCCACATGGCACCGATAGACCAGAAGTTGGCCCAGCGGCTCTGCTTACCGAAGCGTGATGAGGCGTCGCGGCGAGCCGAGAGATCCACAAAATATCGGTTCATGAAGTTATATTCCGCTCTTCCGAAGAAAGAGAGATAGGTACTTGCGCTCTTCGAGTCGCTCGGAATATCGGCACGAGTGGCCGAAGAGAGGTTGAGCAGGAAGTCGTTCGTCTGTCCGCGTCCCACTACGGCAAAACCCTCGTTCTGGTTGTCGATAGCCTCCTGACCCAGCATCACGTTGAGGTGATGGTCGTCGGCCACGTCAAAGAGATA
>CAMGIP010000151.1 GCA_946056155.1 uncultured Mediterranea sp.
CGTGTGACCTCTCGCGCTACGAGTGCAATGTCATGCATCGCGGCCATTGTCACCACTCGTTCTGCGGTTCAGATGTGTAACCCTCGGGCTTTTCGGGCTTGTTTGTCTCGGTGGGGTTGGACTCCACGATACGGCTTTCCTCCCTTGCCTGAGAGACTTTTTCGCTCTGCTGCGGTTGGGTGAGGTAGTAAATGATGACCTGTCCAAATCCCATGAACATGATAAGCAGACCCACGCTGGCCACTCCGAATTCATCGGTCAGCGTCCAAAAAAAGATGAAGAGTCCGATGCCCAGACAGATGTTTCTGATGCCTTTGGTCAGCTGCGTATCGTTGGCATCACGGCTATTGCTGCTCTTCTGTCTGGTTATCTTCTCAAAAAGTTCGGCCGGAATGGGTTGTCCGTTGGCTATGGCCTGCTCGGCCAATCGGTAGGCTGCCTGACGGTTCTTGTGTCGGAAGTAGCAGACAATCCATACTATGGCTACCGGAATGAAGATGAATGCAAAGATGCCGAAGATGGCTACTTCTGATTTCTGTGTAGATCCGTTACTCAGCTCATTATGGCCACTTTGCACATAGGACCGTTGGGTATTCCGGGGGACAGTGGTGATACTGATGGTATCGGACACTTTCACCTGATTAATCAAGCTGTCGTGAATCTCAATGATGGTGGTTACTCCTCTGTCTTTATCCACCTTCACTTCGGTTCTTTTGGTTGCCAGGGTGGACGATCCGGTCCAGAGAATCATCAGCAAGGAAAGAATTAAATGTTTCATGGAAGTATGGTTTAATTATTGTTTTTAGTTTGTTTCTGTCCTTTAGACGTAATTCGTTGCAGATAAAGTTGCAAAGTTACCGATTTTTTCCTCTTTTTTTCTATCTTCGCCCCCTGAAATGAACAGAACAACATGAAACTACCCGATGATTTCTCCAAGTCCATGAGATACCTGCTGGGCGATAAGGAGTTTGAACTCTTTTTGAGCGCGATGGAACAGGAACCGATGACCAGCATACGGTTCAACGAAACCTCTGATGACCTCTCTACCTCAGCGAACAGTCCGACTGCAGATACTGCTGAAGCCTCTGAGGTCTCTCCTGTTGACCTCTCTGCCGCAACTTCTGCTGGCCATCTCATGGCAACCCCTCTTGAAGGCTCTGTGGCAAGCTTAGCTGACGGCCTCACAGCATCAGCCCAGCATGAGTCAGCCTTGCCCCTTGCTGCTCCTGTACCCTGGTGCTGTAAGGGACACTACCTTGCCCACCGTCCACTCTTCACGCTCGACCCGCTTTTTCATGCGGGAGCCTATTATGTTCAGGAGGCTTCGTCCATGTTTTTGGAGCAGGTTCTGAAGAGGTATCTGCCCGACCATCCAGTGGCGATGCTTGATCTTTGCGCAGCTCCAGGTGGAAAATCTACCCATGCACGCTCCCTGCTTCCTGAGGGAAGTCTTCTGGTCAGTAACGAGGTGATGCGCAATCGCGCTCAGATTCTGGCGGAGAATATCACGAAATGGGGCAATGCTGATGTGGTCGTGACACAGAGCGATCCGGCCGACTTTGCCTCTTTGGAGGAGACGTTCGACATCATGCTTACCGATGTACCTTGTTCGGGCGAAGGTATGTTTCGCAAGGACGAGGGGGCGGTAAGTGACTGGAGCGTGGAGAATGTGGAGCTCTGCCGTCAGCGTCAAAGGCGTATCTTGGGCGATGCTTGGCCCTGTCTGAAACCGGGTGGTCTGCTTATCTACAGCACTTGTACCTACAATACCGCTGAGAATGAGGAGAATGTACGATGGATCTGCCAGACCTTAGGGGCCGAAGTCCTTCCCGTGGAGGTACTCCCTGAGTGGCAGATTACGGGCAATCTTCTGGCGGATTCGGACTTTCCCGTCTATCGTTTCCTCCCTCACAGGACACGTGGTGAAGGGCTGTTTATGGCGGTGATGAGGAAGCACGATGAGTTAACCTCCACGGTGTCAGATTACTTTACTTGTCAGCGTGATGGGAATCGGTGGATGCAGATGGAGCTAAGTGATGATAAAGAGGAAGGGGTACCTGCGGAAGGTTCCAGAGGTCAGGAAAGGGGGAATAGAAAAGGTAAATCAGGCAAAGCGGCCAGATTGGGAAAATCGGGCAAACCGTTCAAGTCAGGTAAGCCGGAGAGCAGCCGCAAGGGTGAGGGTATCAGTCGCGAGCAGGATAAACTTTTGCGCAGTTGGCTGGCCGACAGGGCAGAGGAGTACCTGCTGATGCCTCAAGGAGAGCGTATTCTGGCCTTCCCCGCCCGCTGGGAACCGTTGTTGCAGCGTCTCAAGGAGAGGCTCTATATCCTACAGGCAGGTGTGGCAGTGGCCGAGGTGAAGGGACGTGATTGGGTTCCTTGTCATGCTTTGGCCATGTGCACGTTACTGCGTCGGGGAGCCTTCACGGAGAAGGAATTGCCGTTGGAACAGGCATTGGCTTACTTGCGCAAGGAGGCGTTGCAGCTCTCTTCGGATACCCCCCGAGGCTTCGTGCTGCTTACTTATCGACAGCGGCCGTTGGGCTTCGTCAAGAACTTGGGGACACGGGCCAACAACCTCTATCCGCAGGAGTGGCGCATCCGTACGTTGTAGGGGTGAAAAATATGCAAGCATATTTCTTTTTGCATTAGGTTTGCACACTTTGCTTCGCGAAGTTAGGCTGCACCTCGGATATGCAAAAATATGCGAGCATCTTTTTGTATATCTCTCGGTTTGCACACTTTGCTTCGCGAAGTTAGGCTGCACCTCGGATATGCAAAAATATGCGAGCATCTTTTTGTATATCTCTCGGTTTGCACTATCTTTGTCCCCTAAATACATGAATAGATTATCCTACTTGATATGACAAAGAAAATCTTATTGTTAGGCTCAGGCGAACTGGGCAAAGAGTTTGTGATTGCTGCCAAACGATTGGGACAACATGTCGTGGCTTGTGACTCGTATCCGGGTGCACCGGCTATGCAGGTGGCTGATGAGTGTGAGGTGTTCAGTATGCTGGACGGAGAGGCTTTGGAGAAGGCTGTCCGCAAGCATCAGCCGGACTTGATTGTGCCTGAAATCGAGGCTATTCGCACCGAGCGTCTCTATGAGTTTGAACAGGAGGGCATTCAGGTGGTGCCGAGTGCTCGCGCTGTGAACTTCACGATGAACCGTAAGGCTATTCGTGACCTGGCTGCCAAGGAACTGGGACTGAAGACGGCACGCTATTTCTATGCCAAGTCGTTGGAGGAACTGAAGGAGGCTGCCGAGAAGGTGGGATTCCCGTGTGTCGTGAAACCGCTGATGTCATCCAGCGGCAAGGGTCAGTCGTTGGTGAAGAGTGCCGATGAGCTGGAGCATGCCTGGGAATATGGATGCAGCGGTAGCCGTGGCGACATCAAGGAACTGATTGTGGAGGAGTTTATCCGCTTTGACAGCGAAATCACCCTGCTTACCGTTACGCAGAAGAATGGTCCCACACTTTTCTGTCCGCCCATTGGACATGTGCAGAAGGGTGGCGACTACCGCGAGAGCTTCCAACCGGCAGCTATCGATCCCGAACACCTGAAGCAGGCTCAGGAGATGGCCGAAAAGGTGACTCGTGCACTTACTGGTGCCGGTATCTGGGGTGTGGAGTTCTTCTTGAGCCATGAGAATGGGGTCTATTTCAGCGAACTGTCTCCCCGCCCGCATGACACAGGCATGGTGACGCTGGCCGGTACGCAGAACCTGACGGAGTTCGAACTCCATTGCCGTGCCGTACTGGGTCTGCCCATTCCCTGCGTGAAGCTGGAACGTATGGGTGCCAGTGCCGTTATCCTTTCGCCTATCGCTTCCCAAGAGGCTCCGCGCTATCGCGGTATGGAGGAGGTGACCGCAGCTGAGGATACTGACCTGCGCATCTTTGGTAAACCGACTACGCGCGTCAACCGCCGCATGGGTGTCGTGGTATGCTATGCTCCGGTAGGCAGCAATATGGATGCCCTGCGCGACAAGACCAAGGCTTTGGCCGGCAAGGTAGAGGTTTATTAAACCCTATCATACTCTAAAAACAAAAGGATGTGTCCTGACCCGATTGGGGAGGACACATCCTTTCTTTTTATGTTTACGCTGATACCTCTACACCTCACTTTCACCAACCCCTACTGTAGAACGAATTATACCCCGGGGTAAAATCTCTTCAACCCCTACTGTAGAATGAATTATACCCCGGGGTAAAATTTGCTCAACCCCTACAGTAAAATTCAGGCGCCCTTGAAGGGTACTTGCAAGAGGCGTAAGAGGTAACCACACTACTCCTTGACACGATGTCAAAGCGATGCGCTGCTTGCCTTATTTGATCACCTCTGCCAGCTTCTGCAGCAACTCTTCGCCGTGCAAGCCGCGGGCAATGATGGTACCTTCACCATCGATGAGCACGGTGTGGGGGATAGAGTTGACTCCGTAGAGCTGAGAACCTTCGCAATACCAGTATTTCAGGTCAGACATCTGCGGCCAAGTGATGTTCAAAGCCTTGATGGCCTTCTTCCAAGAATCCAGATCTTTGTCGAGCGATACGCCCACAATCTCGAATCCCTTCTTCTTGTACTGCTTGTAAGCCTCCACGATGTTGGGCATCTCTCTGCGGCAGGGACCGCACCAGCTGGCCCAGAAATCAATCAGCACCACTTTGCCCTTACCGGCATAGTCGCTCAGCTTGATGTCCTTTCCTTCGGGAGTCTTCATAGCGAAATCCACGAACTTCGTGCCCACCTTGGTAGCACTCAGCTTAGCGCTATGCTCCTTGATGCGGACAATATCTTCGTCCTGAGCGCAGATAGCAGGCAGTTGCGGGATCAGTTCCTCCAGCTCCTCAGCGCTCATCTGATAGTAGCGGCTCTTCAACATCTCCACACCGATGATGTTGCCGATATTCTCCTTCATGCAGACCTGCATCAGCGAGTCTGTACGTTCAGCCACGGTCATATACTTGCTAATCAGCTCCTGTCTTTTCTCCTGGTCCGTTCCCTCATTCTCAATCCCTTTTCTCAATTCATTCATTTCCAGTTGGCTGGCCGAGGCTGCATCGCGATAGGGCTGATACCGGTCATTAGTCGGCGTACCGGTCACCTTGTCGTAGAAATCGGAGAGACGAGCTTCAATCTTGCCGTTTTCCAGATAAAGGTTGAGTGAATATCCTCTCTGGCCGTTAGTTTTAGCAGCCAGTGTCACGAGGCGCACACTGTCCTGCTGACCCTTGAAGGTAAATTTTCCACCCGCAATGGCGGTTGAGTCGATGTTAACAAATTTACGTCCTTCGCGGACACAGAGAAATACAGAGTCGCCATCAGCTGCACCATCCACTGTACCCGTGATGGTGTACCCCTGTGGAGCACTGGTACAAGCAGCCATCAGCGCAACCACTCCAAGATAAAATAAATTCTTCATTTTGATATATAACAATTAAATGTGTTGATATGCGGGTCATCTTCGGGCTATGACCATAGGCATAACCCGCGGCAAATGTACATATAATATTTGGTAAATAGAAAGTTGGAAGACAATTATTTGGGTAAGATTTGCAAATAGAGCGTATGGCAAGAGTGCTGAGACTGAAAAGGGGGGGCGAAGCAAGCTATGAAGGAGCAGGGGAGGAGAACAAAGAAAGAGAAAGCGCGCATGCTTTCTCTTTCTAACACAAAAACTAAACTAGACTTAACTAAACTATTCTATCAAGGGGT
>CAMGIP010000152.1 GCA_946056155.1 uncultured Mediterranea sp.
ATACTGAAACGTGGAAAAGAAGAGTCGCTCAAGCGTTTTCATCCCTGGGTTTTTTCGGGCGCTATTGCCCGCATCGAGTGTGAGCCGTAAGAGGGCGAGGTGGTAGAGGTACTGACCCAACAGGGGGAGTTCATCGCTAAAGGCCACTGGCAGATTGGTAGCATTGCGGTAAGAGTGCTCTCATTCAGTGAAGAGGAGTCTATCGACGGGGCTTTCTGGCACCGCCGACTGGCTACGGCCTACGCCATGCGACAGCAGATTGGCATCGCTGGACGAGTGGATAACAACACCTACCGCCTGGTGCATGGTGAGGGAGACAACCTACCAGGACTGGTCATTGACATTTATGGACGGACGGCGGTGATGCAAGCCCATTCAGCCGGTATGCACCTGGTGCGCATGGAGATTGCCGCCGCGCTGAACGAGGTGATGGCCGGAGCGATTGATAACATCTACTACAAGTCGGAAACTACCCTCCCCTTCAAGGCCGACCTCTACCCAGAGAATGGTTTCCTGCAAGGGGGCAGTGCGGATAATGTGGCCACGGAGTATGGCTTGAACTTCCACATCGACTGGCTGAAGGGGCAGAAGACCGGCTTCTTCGTGGACCAACGAGAGAACCGCGCCCTGTTGGAGCGCTACGCCAAGGGGCGATCGGTGCTCAACATGTTCTGCTACACCGGTGGCTTCTCTGTCTATGCCATGCGAGGCGGCGCCAAACTGGTCCACTCGGTAGATAGCTCGGCCAAGGCCATCGACCTGACCAACAAAAACATCGCCCTCAACTTCCATGATGATGAGCGCCATGCCGCCTATGCAGAGGATGCCTTCAAGTACTTGGACCGGATGGGAGACCAGTACGACCTGATTATTCTGGACCCTCCCGCCTTCGCCAAGCACCGCGACGCCTTGCGAAACGCCCTGCAGGGTTATCGTAAACTCAATGTCAAAGCCTTTGAAAAGATTAAGCCCGGCGGCATTCTGTTTACCTTCAGCTGCTCGCAGGCAGTGAGCAAGGAGAATTTCCGAACAGCGGTCTTCACCGCAGCGGCCATGACGGGACGCAGCGTACGCATACTGCACCAACTGACCCAACCGGCCGACCACCCTGTGAATATCTATCACCCGGAAGGGGAATACCTCAAAGGGCTGGTTTTATACGTTGAATAGTAAATATATGTTAATTTACTGCATTTTTACGGCCAAATATTATGTTATATAACATAAAACCTATACTTTTGCACCGTGTTTTTCATGGTATTAGATTTAAGGTTAATAAAGATTGGGTGTCTGGGATAGATACCCTTCTTTTTTTTTGTGTATATTCAAGCCATCTTTTTAACAAATTCGTTGGCTTGAATATTTTTTTTGCCTACTTTTGCACAAAGTTATTTCCAATTCACTATGAACATCAAGACACGATTGATTGTCATGAACTTCCTTCAGTTTGCGGTGTGGGGTGCATACCTCACCTCAATGGGAAGTTACTTAGCCACCATTGGAATGGGGCAAGAGATTGGCCTGTTCTATGCCATGCAGGGCATTGTTTCGCTCTTCATGCCTGCCATCATGGGTATCATTGCCGACCGCTGGGTTCCGGCCCAACGTCTGCTCTCGTTAAGCCACCTGCTTTCGGCACTCTTTATGGCTGCCGCCGGTAGCTATGGCATGAGTGGAGGCAGGGAGTTCACTACGCTCTTTGGTCTGTATGCTATGGCCGTGGCCTTCTATATGCCTACGCTGGCACTGAGCAACTCGGTGGCCTACAACGCATTGGATCGTGCCGGATTGGATACCATCAAAGCCTTCCCACCCATTCGCATCTTCGGTACCATAGGTTTCATCTGTGCCATGTGGATTACTGACCTCATGGGGTGGCAAGCCACTTATAACCAGTTCTTCTGGTGTTCGGCTATTGGAATACTCTTCAGCGGCTATGCGTTGAGCCTTCCCCCCTGCCCTACCAACAATGGCAAGGGACGGAGCATGGCGGAAGCATTGGGGCTGAAGGCTTTCAGCCTCTTCAAGCAAAAGAAGATGGCGCTCTTCTTCCTCTTCTCCATGTTGCTGGGAGTTTCGCTCCAAATCACCAACGGGTTTGCCAATCCCTACATCAGCAGCTTCGGCCACATTGAGGCATATGCGGATACCTTCGGCGTACAGCATGCCAATATCCTGATTTCGTTGTCTCAGATTTCGGAAACGCTCTGCATATTGCTTATCCCATTCTTCCTCAAACGGTTTGGCATCAAGCAGGTAATGCTCATGGCCATGCTGGCTTGGGTGCTCCGATTTGGACTCTTCGGCACAGGAGACCCTGGACAGGGGGTATGGATGTTCATCCTCTCCATGATTGTCTATGGGGTGGCCTTCGACTTCTTCAATGTATCTGGATCACTCTTCGTGGACAAAGAGGTGGATAAGGATATCCGTTCGAGCGCTCAGGGACTTTTCGTCTTCATGACCAACGGATTTGGAGCAACTATCGGTACACTGAGTGCACAAGCAGTAGTAAACCATTTCGTGGTGGCCGGACCGGGCGTGGAACAGATGGAGCAATGGAAGACCTGCTGGTTTATCTTTGCGGCATACGCTTTGGTTGTGGCTGTGCTCTTTGCACTGATATTCAAGTATAAACACCAACGGCAGGAAGAGGTTGTCGAAAAAACCGCAAGCCATCAGAAGCTCGTCAAACCCTAAGGATAGGAAACTGTATGCATCTCTTTTATACACCAGATATTGACCACTGTCCGGAACTGCCGGAAGAGGAAGCTGCCCATGCCGTAAGGGTACTGCGACTGCAACCAGGCGATGAGATCTCACTCACCGATGGCAAGGGGCACTTCTACACGGCTCGCATCACACTCAGCGACCGCAAGCGTTGTTGGGTAGAGGTGGTAAAGGAGGAGAGTCAGGAACCTTTGTGGAAAGGACATCTTCACCTGGCCATGGCACCCACAAAGAACATGGATCGAACAGAATGGTTTGCCGAGAAGGCTACGGAAATCGGCATGGACGAATTGACCTTCCTGAATTGCCAGTGGAGCGAGCGAAAAGTAATCAAGACGGAACGGATTGAAAAGATTTTGGTTTCCGCCATGAAGCAATCACTGAAGGCACGCCTACCGCGGCTACACGAGATGATGCCCTTTGAGCAGTTTGTCAAGCAGCCATTTGCCGGACAAAAGTTCATCGCTCACTGCCATGAGGGAAACAAGGTGGCACTTCGCGATGCCTTGCAGGGCAATGAGGACGCGTTGGTGATGATTGGACCGGAAGGAGACTTCAGTCCCGAAGAGGTAGCGCTGGCGTTGCAAGAGGGATTCGTAGCCGTAAGTCTCGGTGCCTCACGGCTACGCACCGAAACGGCTGCCTTGGTAGCGGTGCACCTGATGAATCTCACGCATACCTGACAGAGAAAGATAACTAGAAAAAGGAACTTTTACCCTATATCTACTAATTATAAAAAATCAATTTATTATGAAACCTACTCTATTTTTGCTTGCTGCCGGCATGGGCAGCCGTTACGGTGGTCTGAAACAGTTGGATGGTCTGGGTCCCAATGGGGAAACCATCATGGACTACTCTATCTATGACGCCATTCACGCTGGATTCGGCAAACTGGTATTTGTAATCCGCAAGGATTTTGAACAGGATTTCCGCGAGAAGATTATCTCTAAATATGAAGGACATATCCCTTGTGAACTGGTTTTCCAAGCCCTGGACGCTCTGCCTGAAGGATTTAGCTGCCCCGAAGGACGTACGAAACCTTGGGGTACAAATCATGCGGTAATGATGGGTGAGGGTGCCATCAACGAACCGTTTGCCGTAATCAACTGCGACGACTTCTATGGCCGCGAGAGCTATCGTGTCATGGCTGATTTCCTCTCTGCTCTTCCGGAAGGAAGCAAAAACACCTACTCCATGGTGGGATTCCGCATCGGAAATACCTTGAGCGAAAGCGGTACCGTATCACGTGGACTCTGCAGCACGGACGAGAACCAGTTGTTGACCTCTGTCGTAGAACGTACAAAGATTGAGCGTCGCGACGGCGAAGTGAAATACATTGACGATAACGGCGAGTGGACAGCAACGCCTGAGACAACTCCGGTAAGCATGAACTTCTGGGGCTTCACTCCTGACTACTTTGAATACAGCAAGGAGTTCTTCAAGAGCTTCTTGAGCGATCCCAAAAACATGGAGAATCTGAAGAGTGAGTTCTTCATCCCCTTGATGGTGGATAAGCTGATTAAGGAGAACACGGCTACCGTGAAGGTACTTGACACTACCAGCAAATGGTTTGGCGTGACCTATCCTGAAGATCGCCAAGGTGTGGTAGATAAGATCAAGGCGCTGATTGACGCCGGTGAATATCCCAACAAGCTCTTCTAAGCTGTCGGAAAAATCTTAAAGCGGGGTACGGAATCTTCTTTCCGTGCCCCGCTTCTCTATAGGGTTGCGCAAAGGTATCCTCCCTTGCTTATTTCCATCAATCATTCTTCTTTGCAGCCTCTCCTTCAGTATGACTGCAAGTATGTCCGCTTCATCCTCCGCGGTGTACCTTCAACTCCTATAACAACCCAACAGCGTATCAGGCATCGTCCAGGGCCAGGGAGTGAAACTCAATCAGACCCATCATCGGAGATTCTTCTACCATATCCAGATGAGCACCAAACTCACGAGCCACCTCCGTGAGGGTATCCACATAACGGGAGGCCAAGGAACCAATGAAACGTATGGGATAGTTCTGGTAATCGTATTGACGCACATTGCGTACGAAGAAACGCTTGAAATTATCGGTCACGAGCTGATTGACATAATCTACCTGCATGTAGTCTGACAAGAAAAGGGCAACTGAACCTAAATACCGATTGGGGAAAGGCCGGTTATAGACCATATCCATCACATCATTAGGCGTAGTGCGGAACTTATCAAAGAAGTCACTGGTAACCCCTGCTGGCGAGAGATTCTTGAGCACATCGCTCAAGAATAGTTTGCCCAATACAGCTCCACTACCTTCATCGCCAAGGATATATCCACCCGGACGTACATTCCTTACGATAATCTTGCCGTTGTAGAAACAGGAATTAGAACCTGTGCCAAGAATACAGGCGATACCCGCCTCTGTCTTGAAGAGTCCGCGTGCCGCTGCCAGCAAATCACTCTCTACCTGAATAGGCGTTTTAAATTGCGCCACCAAAGAAGCACCTAGGATATTTCGCTTCTCTTGCGAATTACATCCCGCACCATAGTAGTGTACCTGTTCGAGCTTTTTCTTGAAAAAAACTTCCGGCAATCCCAATCTCACACTACGACTAATCTCCCTTCGGGTCTGAAAATAGGGATTCAAACCCTCCGTGAAGGCATGCTGAATCAACTGTTGGTCTTCTACCAACGCCCATTCAGTTTTAGCCGAGCTACTTTCAACAATCAATCTCATAGGAAGAACTTATTATATCGGACAAGCCATTTATAAATTGGTTACAAATGTAATACTATTTTTATAGTTAACCTCATAATTTTAGAGAAAAAGGCTTTTTTAACCTTCACCTTTTCGCAGACCTCTACGGGGATAAAAAGGAAGAAGAAAACAAAGAAAGGAGAATTAACCCTATACAGGCACGCTCAAAAGCGAATCTTTCTATGATAAATTCATGGTTTACAAAATATTAATTCTAATGGAATACTCATTACCCATTCAA
>CAMGIP010000153.1 GCA_946056155.1 uncultured Mediterranea sp.
ACCCGTTGCAAGAACACCGCCAACATCCTGATGAAGAACTTCGTCGATTTCATGTTCGGCTCCCTACTCTTCTGGCTGGTAGGCTTCGGCCTGATGTTTGGTGTGGGCGACTTCGTAGGTATGCCTCACCTCATTGACCTCTCCTTCTACGACGGAGGGGGCCTGCCAACCGAAGGTTTCCTGGTCTTCCAGACCGTCTTCTGCGCCACAGCAGCCACCATCGTGAGTGGCGCCATGGCCGAGCGCACCAAGTTCTCCATGTACCTCATCTACACCATCTTCATTAGTGTGCTCATCTACCCCGTATCGGGTCACTGGACCTGGGGAGGCGGTTGGCTGATGAACGGTGAGGAGGGTTCATTCATGATGGACACCTTCGGAGCCACCTTCCACGACTTTGCCGGTTCCACCATTGTACATAGCGTAGGTGGATGGATTGCTCTGGTGGGTGCCGCCATTCTGGGTCCCCGTATCGGCAAGTACAGCAAGGAGGGTCACTCCCGTGCCATCCCCGGTCACAACCTCACCATTGCCGCCTTGGGTGTCTTCATCCTTTGGTTTGGCTGGTTCGGTTTCAACCCCGGTTCGCAGTTGGCCGCAGCCACAGCAGATGATCAGATAGCCATCTCCCATGTCTTCCTCACCACCAACCTGGCCGCCTGTGCCGGTGGCTTCTTCGCCCTGGTCATCAGCTGGATCAAGTACGGCAAGCCCTCGCTCTCCCTTACCCTGAACGGCATCCTTGCCGGACTGGTAGGTATCACGGCCGGTTGCGACTGCGTATCAGCCTTGGGTTCTGCCATCATCGGTAGTGTCTGCGGTATCCTGATGATTTTCGCCGTAGATTTCATCGACAAGGTACTGAAGATTGACGACCCCGTAGGTGCCAGCTCGGTACACGGAGTTTGCGGATTCACAGGAACCGTCCTCACTGGTCTCTTCTCCACTACCGAAGGGCTCTTCTATGGAGCAGGTGCCGGCTTCCTCGGAGCACAGCTGTTTGGAGCCGTAGTCATCGGTATCTGGGCCGCTACCATGGGATTCATCATCTTCAAGGGACTGGATAAGATCCACGGCCTGCGCGTACCTCGCCGCATCGAAGAGGAGGGTCTGGACATCTACGAACATGGAGAGTCGGCCTACAACATCTAAACCCAACCTATCTCCTGCTATATATGCCTGCGCCATGTTACATATATAATAAGGTATATATAGCAGGAGCAAACCAAAAGCAATCCATTAACCAACAAATAAACAATAAGGTATTATGTCTAAATTGAGATTCAGAGTAGTGGAAACGGCGTTCAAGAAACGCCCGGTAGAAGTGGCAGTACCCAAGGAGCGCCCTTCGGAGTACTTTGCCAAGTATGTGTTCAACAAGGAGAAGATGTTCAGGTATCTGCCGAGCAAGGTATATGCCAAGCTCATCGACGTGATAGACAACGGTGCCCCGCTGGATCGCAGCATTGCTGACGAAGTGGCCGCAGGCATGAAGAAATGGGCCACTGAGATGGGAGCCACACACTATACCCACTGGTTCCACCCCCTCACCGAAGGTACTGCAGAGAAGCACGATGCCTTCGTGGAGCACGACGGCAAGGGCGGCATGATGGAAGAGTTCACCGGCAAGCTGCTCGTTCAGCAGGAACCAGATGCCTCCAGCTTCCCCAACGGTGGTATTCGTAACACGTTCGAAGCCCGCGGCTATTCAGCCTGGGACCCCTCATCACCCGCATTCATTGTGGATGACACCCTCTGTATTCCCACCATCTTCGTGGCCTACACCGGTGAGTCGCTCGACTACAAGGCACCGCTGCTAAAAGCCCTGCGTGCCGTAGATAAGGCAGCCGTAGAGGTGTGCCACTACTTCGATCCTGAAGTGAAGAAGGTCTATGCCTATTTAGGCTGGGAGCAGGAGTATTTCCTGGTTGACGAAGGATTGTATGCCGCCCGCCCTGACCTGCTGATGACAGGCCGTACCCTCACGGGCCACGACTCAGCCAAGAACCAGCAGCTGGAAGACCACTACTTCGGAGCCATTCCTCCCCGCGTAGCTGCCTTCATGAAGGATCTGGAGATTGAAGCCCTGAAGCTTGGCATTCCCGTCAAGACCCGTCATAACGAGGTAGCCCCTAACCAGTTTGAGCTGGCTCCCATCTTTGAGGAGTGCAACCTGGCTGTAGATCACAACATGCTCATCATGGCCCTCATGCGTAAGGTAGCCCGCAACCACGGCTTCCGCGTTCTGCTGCACGAAAAGCCCTTCAAAGGAGTCAACGGTAGCGGTAAGCACAACAACTGGTCACTCGGTACCGACACCGGCGTACTGCTGCACGCCCCAGGTAAGACACCGGAAGAGAACCTGCGCTTCATCACCTTTGTAGTCAACACGCTGATGGCCGTCTATCGCCACAACGGACTGCTGAAGGCCTCCATCTCCAGCGCCACCAATGCCCACCGTCTGGGTGCCAACGAAGCACCTCCCGCCATCATCTCTTCTTTCCTCGGCAAGCAGCTGAGCCAAGTATTGGATCACATCGAAGAGAGCACCAAGGACGAACTCATCAGCCTCAGTGGCAAGCAGGGCATGAAGTTGGACATCCCGCAGATACCCGAACTGATGATTGACAATACCGACCGCAACCGTACCAGCCCCTTCGCCTTCACCGGCAACCGCTTCGAGTTCCGCGCTGTAGGTAGCGAGGCCAACTGTGCCAGCGCCATGATAGCCCTCAACTCCGCATTAGCCGAACAGCTGGCTGAGTTCAAGAAGGATGTGGATGAACTGATTGAAAAGGGTGAACCCAAGATCTCAGCCATTCTCGACGTGGTACGCCGCTACATCAAGATCTGCAAACCCATCCACTTCGACGGCAACGGCTACAGCGACGAATGGAAAGCCGAAGCTGCCCGCCGCGGACTGGACTGCGAGACCAGCGTACCCGTCATCTTCGACAACTATCTGAAGCCCGAAAGCATCGCCATGTTTGAGGCCACTGGTGTCATGACCAAGAAGGAACTGGAGGCACGCAACGAGGTGAAATGGGAGATGTACACCAAGAAGATTCAGATTGAGGCACGTGTGCTGGGCGACCTGGCCATGAACCACATCATTCCGGTAGCCACCCAATATCAGAGCGAGCTCATCGACAACGTATATAAGATGAAGGGACTCTTCCCTGCCGAGAAGGCCGAGAAACTCTCCGCCAAGAATCTGGAACTGATTGAAGAGATTGCCAACCGTACCGCCTTCATCAAGGAGCATGTAGATGCCATGATTGAGGCCCGTAAGGTAGCCAACAAAATTGAATGTGAACGCGAAAAAGCCATTGCCTACCACGACACCATCGTACCGGCCATGGAAGAGATCCGCTACCACATCGACAAGTTGGAGCTCATCGTTGACAACCAGATGTGGACGCTTCCCAAATATCGCGAGTTGCTCTTCATCCGGTAATGCACCGAGCAAGTTTGATAACTTGCGACACATAATATAGAATAATCTATTTCTTTTGTTGGTTGTTTTAAGTTTGCAGGGATAGTGACGTTGTGAAACGCGGCTATCCCTTTCTTTATCTCTCTACCTGATGTTCCATTTAGAGCCAAAAAAGTTCAATAAGGTTATATTTTATTCATCGAAAACTTATTTAACAAACAAGTTGTCGATGAATTTTGTTACTTTGCAGCAAAATATCAAAAGTAATAGTCAGAAGATACAATGTCACAGATTATTGGACGCATTGCTCAGGTCATAGGGCCTGTGGTGGACGTTTTCTTTGAAGGACTGGATAATGAAACGTCACTGCCTGCCATACATGATGCACTGGAGATTAGACATCAGTCAGGGAAAAGGCTCATTGTGGAGGTGCAGCAGCACATCGGTGAGAACACTGTAAGAGCGGTAGCCATGGACAGCACCGATGGCTTGAAACGGGGCATGAGGGTACGTGCCCTGGGTGGTCCCATCACCATGCCCGTGGGAGACCAGATCAAAGGACGGTTGCTCAACGTTGTTGGCGACTCCATTGACGGAATGCGAGAGTTGGACCGCACAGGAGCCTACCCTATCCACCGCGAACCTCCCAAGTTTGAAGAACTCACTACGGTACAGGAGGTGCTCTACACAGGCATCAAAGTGATTGACTTGCTCGAACCCTACTGCAAGGGTGGTAAGATTGGACTCTTCGGAGGTGCCGGAGTAGGAAAAACCGTGCTCATTCAGGAACTCATCAACAATATTGCCAAGAAACAAAACGGCTTCTCCGTCTTTGCCGGTGTGGGCGAGCGTACTCGTGAGGGCAACGACCTGCTCCGCGAGATGATAGAATCGGGAGTCATCCGTTATGGCGACGAGTTCAAGAAGAGCATGGAGGAGGGCAATTGGGACCTTTCCAAGGTGGACTACGACGAAGTGGCCAAGTCTCAGGTAAGCCTGATATTCGGTCAGATGAACGAACCGCCTGGAGCCCGTCAGTCGGTGGCACTCTCCGGGCTTACCGTGGCCGAGTCTTTCCGAGACCAAGGCGGATCAAACGATGGCCCGCGCGACATCCTTTTCTTCATCGACAACATCTTCCGCTTCACCCAGGCGGGCAGTGAGGTATCTGCCCTGCTGGGCCGTATGCCCTCTGCCGTAGGTTACCAACCCACATTGGCCACAGAGATGGGTGCTATGCAGGAGCGTATCACCTCCACACGCAACGGCTCCATCACCTCCGTGCAGGCGGTCTATGTACCGGCCGATGACCTGACCGACCCGGCACCAGCCACCACCTTCACCCACTTGGATGCCACTACCGTGCTCAGCCGCAAGATTACCGCATTGGGTATCTACCCCGCCGTAGATCCCCTGGAGAGCACCTCACGCATCCTCGACCCACACATTGTGGGACAGGAGCATTACGATGTGGCCCAACGGGTCAAGCAGATATTGCAGCGCAACAAGGAGTTGCAGGACATCATCTCCATCCTCGGCATGGAGGAGCTGAGCGAGGCAGACCGATTGGTGGTCAACCGTGCCCGCCGTGTCCAGCGTTTTCTCTCACAACCCTTTGCCGTAGCCGAACAGTTTACCGGCGTACCCGGCACCATGGTGAGCATCGAAGAGACCATTCGCGGCTTCAAGATGATTCTCGATGGAGAGGTGGACGACCTTCCCGAACCGGCTTTCCTCAATGTCGGCACCATCGATGAGGCGATAGCCAAAGGCAAGAAACTGCTGGAAGAGGCAGGAAAGTAGGAACAACAACTATGGGAAGAGAAAAATGGCACAATTACATTTAGAGATTGTATCCCCCGAGCGCATGCTCTTCAACGGCGAAGTGGAACAGGTCAAGCTGCCTGGAGCCTTGGGCTCCTTTGCCATTCTGCCCCACCATGCCCCGTTGGTATCCACCCTGCTTCAGGGAGAGGTGAGCTATACCCTCCAGGGGGAGATCCACCGCCTGAAGATTCAGAGCGGGTTTGTGGAAGTAAGCGACGACCAAGTGATGGTCTGCATCGAGGAAATCAAGGAAAGTGAGAATCAAGTATGAAACGAATCCAATTATACATCAACCCGGCAGTGACTCGCATCGGCATCCTGCTCATCGTTGTGGCACTCAGCCTCTGGCCTACGCTCACCCGCGCTACCTCCTCGGCATCACCCACTCCCCTACCTGATACGGAACTCCCCTCGGAACAGACCACAGGGGAGAAGA
>CAMGIP010000154.1 GCA_946056155.1 uncultured Mediterranea sp.
AAAGTCGGGGCTTTGCGATAAAAAATGAGGATGTGCCTATTTTGACACACCCTCTCTTTATGGTTAGGTCTGTTTATCATGCCGCATCACACCCCCTCCTCTGAATCTTACAGTTCTTACAGATTACAGTACCCCTTGCTCGGCACCTCAATCCCCGAGACTGTCGGAAAACCCTTTTTGGCATCTGTTCAACTTTCAACTCAGAAGCATCATTGCTCGGCTTTGAGGTTTGAACAGCTGAAACAGGTCATTTAGGTCTGCTGAAAGTTCAAAATATGCAGTTGGTCTTTTAGATAGCAACTTTCCTGATGATTGACTTATCGTTTTCCGACAGTCTCACCCAGACTGTCGGAAAACGAATGATTATTATTCGAAGGTGGTGGAGACTACCTCCAGCTGGAGCCGGTCGCCGTCGGGACCACCCTTGAGCTTGGTGTAGGCGGGACGGAGGTCGTGTTGCACGGATATCATCTGGCTACTGTTGTTGTCGTAGGTAATGGTGACGGGTATCAGCAGTACCTTGTTCCAGTCGGGGTTCTCGCTGTTCCAGCGCTGCTCCCAAGCAGTCTCGTTCCAGGCGGCACCTGCGTCGGCTTTGGCTTTGCTGCGGGCGGCACTCTTCTCACTGATGCAGGTGGTGACCAAACGGGCGATGTTGGTGAAGACATAGCGGTTGGTGGATACGCTGTTGTGGGTGGAGACGAAAGAGGTGATGTTGTCGGTCACTTCGTTGTTCTCGAAGAAGGAGCGGTAGTCACTCTTGCGTACCAACAGCACGGTAGTGGGTGCCTCCATGCCAAACTTGTACTTGTTCTCCTGGTGGAAGTTAGTGAAGGTGAGGCGGGCAGCATTCAGCGTGTCGTTGGAGAGCTTGCTGTAGATCTCGTCGTAGGGCAGGCTGGCTTCGGTGAAGATGCCGGCGGGCGACTTGAGGTAGGTGTTCTTGGTCTCGATAACCTTCTGATCAATTAGCTCGGAGTTGTTGAACCGGTTGGCCTGGATGACCTCCTTGGTGGAGGCGAAGACGGTATTGGTGCTGTAGTAGAGCGAGTCGGTACCGTCGGTCTTGAGGAGCTTCACACCCGTAGTGTCGTTGACGGCATGGAAGCGGAACTGCATCTGCAAATCCACACGGTCGATGTAGAGGATAGTGCCGTCGCCCTGGTCGGTCTTCACATAGACACCCTTGAAGATGTTCTCGATGAACTTGTCGGCATTGGCAAAGTACTCGGGATTGCTGCGGAACTTCTTGAGGATGCGGTCCTCACCGAAACTCTTCTTGTCCAAGGGGATGGTGATGTGGGGATAGTAGGTGGCATCGCCGTTGGAGTCGGTGGCATTGCGCACCGAGTCGGGTACGGAGGTGTCGTAAGCGGAATAGGCGGCACGTCCCAGCAGCAGTGAGTTGTCAGTGTACTGCGAGGCGTCGATGTCGGTATAGCGGTAGTGAAGACCCTCTTTCTTGCGATCTTCCAACCAGCGGTCGTTCAGCTCATAGACGCTCAGGCGGCAGGCATTGAGGGAGTCGCCAAACCAGGAGGAGTAGTAGAGCACAAGTTGTACGGAGACTACAGAGTCACCGGCCATGATACCGCTACCGGTCTTCTTTGACTCATCGTAGCGATAGACCTCCGGGAAGGTGTAGTTGTCGGTACAGTTGAGCTCGGTGAGGAAACTGCAGTCGTAGTAACCGAACTCCTGATCGGAGAAGTGTCCCACGTAGCCGGTGCTGGTCTTGGCAAAGACCGACTCGGCCTTGACGGAGCGGGTGGTGACGTCGAAAAGGGTAGTGTGGGCCTTCATGTGGTCGGTGGGGTCCATCATATCCACACCGAGAGAGCCCGTATGGTCGTCGCAAGCAGTGGTGAACAGCACGGCTGCCAGCAACACAAATACAAAATTTCTCTTCATTATTCCTATTTATATATACTATGGAACGGGGATTACTCGCCCGCTACCACGTTGTAGAACTCGTTGCAGGCATCGGCAAACAACTCCGGCTCCTGATACGCCAAGAAGGGCTTGCCTGACTTCTGCGCATACTCTATCAGTTCGGGACTCACTCCCTTGTCCTGCTGGATGATGCCGTCGGAGAAGTCGATGGCCAACTTGCAGAGTTCGGTGTAGGTTATGGGCTCCTTCACCTTGGCCACATCCTTCTTGGCTATGCCCTTGAGCATCAGCTTGGTGGTGAAGTCGGCATGGAAGGGGAGTTCAAGGCAGTTCTCGTAGAGCGAGAAGACCACCTTGGATTCACGGAACGAGGGCTCGTCCTTGTAGGCTTTCTTAACGTAAAGGGGAATCAGGGCGGAAATCCATCCCTGGCAGTGGATGACATCAGGACACCAGCGCAGCTTCTTCACCGTCTCCAATACGCCTCGGGCATAAAAGATGGTGCGGTCGTCGTTGTCCTCATACTCCACACCGTTCTCGTCGCACGTCATGAGACGGTTCTGGAAATAGTCGTCATTGTCGATGAAATAGACCTGCATACGAGCCGACTGGATGGAGGCTACCTTGATGATGAGCGGATGGTCTGTGTCGTCGATAATCAGGTTCATACCCGACAGACGAATCACTTCATGGAGCTGGTTACGACGCTCGTTAATGTTTCCCCATTTGGGCATAAATGTTCTGATTTCACGTCCTTTTTCCTGAATGGCCTGCGGAAGTGTCCTTCCGAGCAGAGACATCGGGGTCTCAGGTACGTAGGGTGTGATTTCCTGATTGATGAATAGGACCTTGTTCGCTTTTGTCATAATCTTATTCTTAGCTTTCAATAATTAATGTGCAAAGATAGAAAAAATTTTGTTCATACGGGCAATTCAGGCGGATGAATAATTCCTTATTTTTTATTAACTTGCTGATTTTCTGCGACTATCGGGTTTTGACCGAAAAGTGGCTGCAAAAGTTTTTCTGCATTAATTTGGCATATTGTTTCGTTATGTGGTAAATAATGTCTTATTTTGCACCGCTTTTTAAAACATGAATTGAAATGATTACTGTTCATAGCATCAAAGAATTGCAGCTCCAACTCGAGGGACTGCGCAAGGAAGGGAAAAGTGTGGGACTGGTTCCTACGATGGGTGCTCTGCACCAGGGACACGCTTCGCTCGTGAAGCGTTGCGTGGCTGAAAACGAGGTGACGGTAGTGAGTGATTTTGTCAATCCTACGCAGTTTAACGACCCGAACGATTTGCTGAAGTATCCGCGGACTTTGGATGCGGACCGCGAGCTCCTGGAGGCTTGCGGTGCTTCGTTCCTCTTTGCTCCTTCGGTGGAGGAGATCTATCCGGAACCGGATACTCGGCAGTTTAGCTTTGCGCCGTTGGATACGGTGATGGAGGGTATCTATCGCCCGGGACATTTCAACGGGGTGTGTCAGATTGTGAGCAAGCTGTTTGACATCGTGAAGCCTGACCGGGCCTACTTCGGTGAGAAGGATTTCCAGCAGTTGGCCATCATCCGCGAGATGGTGAAACAGATGAAGTTTCCCTTGGAAATTGTGGGTTGCCCCATCGTCAGAGAGGCTGACGGACTGGCTTTGAGTAGCCGAAATGCACGTTTAAGTGAGGAAGAGAGAAAAAATGCCTTAAAAATTTCGCAGACGTTGTTTGAAAGTCGTAACTTTGCAGCCGCGCACACCGTAGAGGAGACCAAGCGCTTTGTGGAGGAGGCGATTGCACAGGCTCCCGGACTGCGGTTGGAGTATTTTTCCCTGGTCAACGGATGGACTCTGCAGGACATCAGTCAATGGGAGGATACGGACTATGCCGTGGGGTGCATCACGGTGTTCTGCGGTGAGGTGCGTCTGATCGATAACATTAAGTATAAAGAATAACATGGACTGTGGGCTCGGGCCGAAAAGGCCCGGGCTGATGGACCTAAACAAAAGAAGTGGTAAACAGCGATGATGATCGAAGTACTGAAATCAAAGATTCACTGCGCCCGCGTGACAGAGGCTAATCTGAACTATATGGGTAGCATCACAATTGACGAGGATCTTATGGATGCGGCTCAGATGATTGCCGGCGAAAAGGTGGCTATCGTGGATAATAACAATGGTGAGCGGTTTGAAACCTATATCATCAAGGGGGAGCGAGGCTCGGGTAAGATATGCCTGAACGGGGCTGCAGCGCGAAAAGTGCAGCCGGATGACATCATCATCATCATGTCGTATGCACTGATGGATTTCGAGGAGGCCAAGCACTTCAAGCCTTCACTGGTTTTTCCCGACCCGGCAACAAATAAGGTGGTAAAGTAACTGCGGTTACTTTACCACCCTTTTTCGTCTCTTCCTATTTCTTTCGGGGGTGGCTGCATAGAGCTGTTGCGGCTCTATCGCTTCAGCAGGCCTACTTTGGCATTGAGCTTGAAGTAGTATTTTCCATTTTCCCGTTCGAGGAATCCATATTTATCTTTTTCTATATCGCCTTTCAGGAACCGGCTGTTCTGGTAGAGAAAGTCGGCGAAGGTGTCGGGGTCGCTACGGTCGTACATTACCAAACTGCCGTCTGTCTGTACCAAAAGGAGGCCTCCGATGGCTTGACTGCGGCCGTTGTAAATCTTGGCAGGGCGCATACCGAGGGCGAGGGCAAGCAGAAACTGTTTGACCTTGTGGCGGTAGTAGCTGTGCTTTTCGATAAACTCTTCTTTGATCTTCAAGGGATTGAGCGCCTCCATCCGTTCGGTCAACTGGCTGATGCGGGTGATGCCTTCGAGGTGCATCAGGCGCAACATTTCGGTGAGCAGACGGGGAAAGTGGAGGTCGATGAGGCTCAGGTTGGCGCGGAAGACGCGGTCGGCTACATCGGCATACTTGAGGACACCACCCAGACGCTCAATCATCAGCATGCGTTGACACACTTCATCGGGCGACTCGGGCAGGGCGTTGATCTTGTTGACGGTGGGGGTAGCAAACTTGATGCCGCTCTGCTCTAACTTGAGGTTGGCCGTGCGGCCGCCGTCGAGCAGCGGGTTCATGCTGCCCAGCCGGCTACGGACCACCATGCCTACGGGTCGGATGTGGGGTGCATCCCATGTGACAGTAAAGTCGGTACGGTCGTCGGTATGTGCCTCTAAGTCGAAGATCTGGAGGGTATCGAGTGCCTGTTCTACCTCGTCAGGTACCTCCACCTCTTGGGAGTCTCCGCTTCGGAGTACCTGCAGCAGGGCAGGAGCCAGTGCCCGGAGCAGCGAACGGCTCACGGTCCGGCGGCTGTCGGGCTGTTCGGTAAAGGTGCCGTTCCTTTCCTTGGTGCCGCTTATTAGGAGTATCTCATCTTCCGAAGGGTGGTAGCGGCGGTAACCGTCGTGTTCCATCCGTTCGATGCAGCAGACGTGCCGCTTCCAGCCGTTGGGCATCCCTTCGGGATTGCCCATGCTGACTTCGCCGTCGGCCAGCAGTTTGATAAAGGCGTAGAGTTCGCCCAATTCACGTTTCGTAGTTTCAAAAGACATAATATTGCAGTTGACGAGGGGAGTTCAATTTATAATGAATAATTATTTAATGAATAATGGGTTAATTAATAATTATT
>CAMGIP010000155.1 GCA_946056155.1 uncultured Mediterranea sp.
GACAGGAACGTTTACGTCCTGCAAGGACTACGACGATGACATCGAGAATCTGCAAAGTCAGATTGATGCCGCCAAAGTTACGCTGGACGAACTGCAAGCGCTCATCAAGAGCGGTTCGGTTATCAGCAGCGTAACCAATACCAGCAATGGTATCAACATTACCTTGAGCAATGGCAACACCTACACCTTGACAAATGGTAAGGACGGTGCCAACGGCAAGGATGGTGCAAATGGCCAGGACGGTAAAGACGGTGTTAACGGTAAGGATGCTGTTGTATGGACTATCGGTGCTGACGGCTACTGGTACCAGGATGGTCAAAAGACCAACTACAAAGCTATCGGTATTGACGGCAAAGACGGCCAGAACGGTCAGAATGGTCAAGATGGCCAGGATGGGCAGGATGGTCAGAATGGTCAGGACGGTCAGGATGGTAAAGACGGCAAGTACTACGTTCCCAACGCCAATGGATATTTTGACATCTACCAGGATGGTCAGAAGATTGAAAGCACCCAGATTAGCTGGAAGGCAGCAGGTGTAAGCGCTGTTTACTCGGGCAACAAGTTGGTGCTGAGCGGCGTAGATGGTACAGATAGTCCCGTGGAGATTACCGTGGGTACTCCTCTCGGCTCTGTGGCTTTTGTTCCCGACAAAACGTATAGTAATCCCAATTACGGAATGGCCACAACCTCTGAGAGCTTCTATAGTCTGACAAGCTATTTGGACGAAACTAAGTTCGACCCCACCACAAAGGCATTCACACCACAGCCTGATTTCAAGAAATCCAATGTAGTAAATATGGTATATCGTCTGAACCCCACAGATGCATACCTTAGCGAAAGTGCTCACCTTGGATTCATCAATCGTGTAGTGACCCGCGCTATCGGTGATAAGACGGATTTGCTCAATGTCAACTCTTGGGAGGACAACGGCGACGGTTCATTGACGGTAAAGGCCACCATCAATCAGGCCGAGTTCGCAACGGGTGCTAATTCGACAACAAATTACGCAGCTTTAAGCGTATGGAATGGTCAGAGTCAGGTGGTATCAGATTATGTGTATATCCAATATCAGAGGGCTTATTTGGCTCTCGTGGATAGCACGAATACCCTCACTGCAGGTAACGCAGTTATATTCAGCAATCGTACGCAGAAGATTGAAGGTGAGGAGGAGACAGATGCATTTATCAAGCAATTCTGTCCTTTGACAACTGCACGCCATAAGACGATGAGCTATACCGATGGCCTGGATCTGACCCAACTTCCTGGTCTGTACGACAACATAAGGAACAAGTTCTTGGCCGACATGGGCTTTACCGGTATCAGCTACAAATACTCATTGCCTAAGGAGTATAAATCGAATGACGCTCAGGGTACCAACCAGCAGTGGTACGTGAAACTGGAGGGCAATAAACTCGTGGTAGATGCCGATCACCTGCCTAACGGTACTACTCCCGCCATTGGCCGTACTCCCGTGGTTCGTATTGATGCTTTCATGAAGGACAACAAAGGTGAGGATCGCCTGGTAGCTTCAGCCTACGTAAAGATAGAGATTATGCGGAACGCTCCCACTACGGGTGATCCAGCTCCCGCTATCCCGGCCGACATCTCAGCCACTAAGGAATATGAATACCACAACGTAACTGCTGCTGATATAATGGTAGGTCAGATGAATTGGCAGGATGTGAACAACGTCATCTACGGTAAGACCGGATTGGATGCCGCCACGTTCTGGAACCATTACTACACGAATTACGAGGTAAAAGCTAATGTGGTTAAGCAGGATGGCACCGACTACGAATTTATCAACAGTACCGGTACTGCAGGTGCAACGTCTAATATCTTCACTAGTGAGGGTGTATCTTGCGAAATTCTTTTGGGTAACCAGCCCACGCAGACCTCTAACATCAAGGTATCTATCAACAATGACGTGAAGACAGAGAATACTTACAAGGATGTGGAAGGTAAGGGTGCTGAGTACACCGTAACCATCACCATCAAGTCACGCAATCAGTATGCATACGGTGACATTGTCCTGACGCAGAAGTTCTACGTGAAGGAGGATTGCACCTCATTCAACTACAATCAGCTCTACCACATCACCAGCTTCAACGGTGTAACCGACGACTACGTGAAGGTTAAGGGTAGCAACGCAACCGGTACCTGGGTAATGTCTTCGAACGTGGCTGAACACTTCGAAATGATTAACAATCAGGATATCTTCACTTATGCTCTCAACACCAACAACGCTACTGCTATTGACTTTGCTTGGGCTACTGGTGTGACAGGTGCAACCTACAACAGAACAACTCACGAAGTGAAGCTGAATGCTGCCATGACTGAAGCTAACGAAGTGAAGGAGATGACCTATAAGGTGACTCTGGCCAACGGTGAGACTTGTGACTTCAGCTACAACATCATCTTCGTCAATCCGTTCAAGGGCACCAATGCTTCTGCTCTGCAGATCAATGGCAATACCATCGGCCGCACTGAACTGCAAACAAATAGCTCCGTGAAGGTTGTGGATAATGACAATGCAGCCATCTACAGCTACGCTGGCGGCGCACTGACCCTCTCAAGCAAGGCTCAGAACACCTATAAGATTACCACTGCTCCCACGGTAACGTACGCCTTCAAGAATGACGCTACTTATCAGCAGGTAATCAGCCAGATTGGTAGCAATGCAACGCTTAGCATTGACAACACCGGTAAGATTACTTGGGAGAACAATGGTACCACCCTGCAGGGAACACGCACACTGACAGTTGAGGTTACGGTAGAGTTTGCCGGTCTCTCTAAGGTGAAGTGCCAAATCCCCGTACAGTTGATCGGTGAATAAACCAGTGAGATACCACATTAAGACTAACAAAAACACTATCTCCTAAACGTAGGAATAGTCCGCTTTAGTAAATATGTATTTTAGAAAAAAGGGTGCCTGTGAAGGTACCCTTTTTTATTGCTTCCCCATTTCCACCCACCCGAGTCAACAGGCAGACGTTTCCGCCCATCTATTGACAACAGGCAACTGTTTACTTTTCCCCCTGCCGATACGGGGAAGTAAGATCATTGATGATGCCGTCGGCCAATCCGAAGGTAATTAGAACCGATATCTATGGCGGCCAAAATGGGTTCTTCGATAGGTGCTGTCATAACATCTTCATTATTCATTTTCTTGACTTATCCACATTGAGCTTCTCCATCAATCGCTTCACCAGTTCCTTGGGCATCTGGGCATCGTAGAGCACACGGATGGGTTCTCCCCTTTTGCGGCTCTTCACCCCCTTGTCTATCTTCTGTAACAGGCCGGTTCGGAGGTCGGTCTCTATCTCCATCTCGGCATCCTTGGTAAACTTGAAAGAGTACGCCTCGAACTGGTGATACCCCATACCTTGGAAGATGCAGGGCAGACTACCCCATGGTGAATCCCACATCTCGCACATTGCCCACCTGCTTGGCGATAAACGACCGGTTGGCATAGTATTGCTGATGGGGCGAACGATGGGCATCGATGGTGAAAGGCACACGCATCCACCACGCTCATTCTCAGCCAAGCCAAAGGGCGTATAAACAAACTTTTTGGGCCAAGAGTTTATTATCCCACAGATTATATTTACTTTTGCAACCCCAAACTAATGATGAGACAACGATGAGAGAATGGACCAATGAACAACTGAAAGAGCACTTCAGCGACAGAATATTCAAAATCATCTCGGCACAAGCAGATGAGATGGGAATGGAGTGCTATGTGGTGGGTGGATATGTAAGGGACCTCTTCCTCGAACGCCCGTCGAAGGATATTGATATCGTGGTGGTAGGCAGCGGCGTGGCCTTTGCCGAGGCACTGCAGAAAAGATTAGGAAAGGGTACGCACGTGGCGGTGTTCCGCAACTTCGGCACAGCCCAACTAAAATATAAAGGTATGGAGATAGAGTTTGTAGGGGCACGACGGGAATCGTACCAACACAACTCACGGAAACCGATTGTGGAAGATGGCACCTTGGAGGATGACCAGAACCGGCGCGACTTTACCATCAACGCGATGGCGGTATGTCTCAATGGAGCGCGATACGGAGAACTGGTGGATCCCTTTGACGGAGTGGACGACCTGTATGAGAAGACCATTCGCACACCGTTGGACCCAGACATCACCTTCAGCGATGACCCGCTACGAATGATGCGCTGCGTGCGCTTCGTAGCCCAACTGGGCTTCTATATCGATGACGAGACCTTCGAGGCCTTGGAACGTAACCGCAACCGAATAGAGATTATCAGCCGCGAAAGGATAGCGGAGGAGCTGAACAAGATTGTCCTCAGCCCCATCCCCTCCAAGGGATTCGTGGAGCTGGACCGCTGTGGCCTACTGCCGCTCATCTTCCCCGAACTGGCCAAGCTGCAGGGTGTGGAGACAAGAAACGGACGCTCGCACAAGGACAACTTCTACCATACCTTGGAGGTACTGGACAATATCTCCCGACTCTCGGACAACCTTTGGTTGCGCTGGGCGGCTCTGCTGCACGACATCGCCAAACCGCGCTGCAAGCGGTGGGATCCGCTGCAGGGATGGACCTTCCAGAACCACAACTACATGGGAGCCCAGATGATACCCGACATCTTCCGCCGGATGAAACTGCCTATGAACGAAAAGATGAAGTATGTGCAGAAGTTGGTGGAGCTACACATGCGCCCCATTGCCATTGCGGATGATGAGGTGACTGACTCGGCTGTACGACGACTGCTCTTTGAGGCGGGTGATGACATTGACGACCTGATGATGCTCTGCGAAGCGGACATCACCTCCAAAAATGCAGAGAAGAAGCAGCGGTTCCTGGAAAACTATCAGTTGGTGAGGCAGAAGCTGAAGGACCTGGAGGAGAAGGACCGCATTCGCAACTTCCAGCCTCCCGTAGATGGCGGCGAAATCATGAGCACCTTTGGACTCTCGCCCTGCCAGCAGGTGGGAGCACTGAAGAGTGCCATCAAGGATGCCATTCTCGATGGTGTCATCCCCAACGAACATGATGCAGCCTACCGGTTCATGATTGAACGAGCCAAGAAGATGGGTCTTGAACCCATCGCCAACGAGGAACCCACAAAGAGTGAAGAGGCTTAAAAAAACGAACACCAAAACCTGCCAGACTTCATGGAGAAGCAACTATAACCCTGAAGAAGCCTCAAAAAAACAAAGTCATAAAATAGGATGCGGGACAAAAAATAGCCCCAAAATCTTGCTTATTCCTAACAAATAGTTAAATTTGCGCTGTCATTTCCTCAAAAAGAGGGGTGATAGCGCAAATTTTTTATAAATGTATTTAAGAACTAAAGCGGACTTAAAGTTAACAGATATAAAATAAAAGGAACCTCTGTCGGGATAGGACAGCTATAGTGCAAATAGGACACGAAGGTGAGAGAAGGATGCTCTCAGCG
>CAMGIP010000156.1 GCA_946056155.1 uncultured Mediterranea sp.
AAGAACAATGAATAATTTGGCAGCCAACGAATGAAGGACGACCTCACCTCCTCTCTCACGCCTTCCAAGTCGCTCAAACAACTCTCTCCCTCCTCCCAAGCAGCACATCACCTCCTCTCGCGCCTTCCCGGCCGCTCAAGTGACTTTCTCATCTCCTCGGAAGGCTCCTTCAATGATTTAAAAAGCTGCAAATCAATATTATACACCCCAAAAGATGGGAGAAAGGGAAACAGAGCAACCGCTTCACTCTCATCTATCATAGGCTGATACAAACAGAGCCTGAGAATTATTTATCGAAAAACGATAATTTTTTCTCGTTTTTCTTGCATAATAGAAAAAAATCTTTTTCCTTTGCATATCGAAAAACGATAAATGGTTATTGATAAACGAAATTATTAAAAGGTTCAACGTATGAGAAGAGCATTGATGAGCATCACCCTATTGGTGATTTCACTTTCCGTAGTGATGACATTACTGACCAATTTGGTCGTAGCTGCCTGATTCTCCCTCAATCTATTCAAATCCTAAAAAGAAAGAAGTATGAAAACTGCCATAAAATTAGTACTTATGTGCTTCCTTGCCCAACTGCTGGGCACGTTGATAGCCAGTCCCATCAGTTTGCTTATCGCCTACATACAGAGCGGCACGGTTGACCAAGAGCTCACGTTGAGCTACGCCATGCCCTTAGGCATGTGGCTACAGTTTTTCCTCATGGCCGCCTACCTGTGGCGCAGAGGTTACCTGACGGGTGATTCCCGGTTATATACTCCGACCAAAATATCCTACCTCGCCTTGGTCCTGCTGGCCGGTGCCGGTCTGGTGATATTGGAAGATGCGCTGATGCACTTCCTGCAGTTGCCCGACCTGCTTCATACCACCTTTGAGCAGCTGAACGACAGCTGGTTGGGTATGCTCTGTATCGTTGTCTTCGGTCCCATCGTAGAGGAACTGCTCTTCCGTGGAGCCATCACCAAAGTACTGCTCAGAAACTACAATCCCTCCACAGCCATCCTCCTCTCCGCCCTGCTGTTCGGTCTCATCCACATCAACCCTGCACAGGTATTCGGAGCCTCGATAGTGGGTCTGCTGTTGGCCTGGATCTACTGGCGCACAGGCAGTCTGATTCCCTGTATGGTGCTGCACATCCTCAACAACGGACTCTCCGTATGGTTCAGCAACCGCTATCCCGAAGCCGAGGGATTGGTCGAAGTCTGCTCCCCCGCCCTCTATTATCCCCTTTTGGCAGCCTCAGCCCTCCTCTTGGGCGTGTCAGTATGGGGCATGTACAAGATCCAACACCCTTTAATCGAAAATAAGTAACACTATGAAACGAAGATTGAACCTGTTCTGTGCATTAGTCCTCCTCGTCCTCAGCTGGTCGGTCATAGAGACCGGCTACTACTTTCTCCTCGGAGTACGCATGGGAGTAGAAGAAGCTAAGGAGCAGCATCTGGGTCAGAACCATAATGAGAACGTCATCAACCTGAAGAATATCCACCTGTTGCCCAACGCTATCTCCATAGAAGGGGGCGAGCTGATGACCGACTCCATCTACAATGCCAAGAGCCACAGTTATGTACCGGCTGCCTACTCCTCTCTGGCGGTAAGCCTACCCATCGAAGGGTTGTGGAGCAACATCATCATCGGCTTCCTCTCACTCGCCATGATGGGTTTGCTGCTCTCAGCCATTATCGTCTTTGTCCGTCTGATAGTGGCCATCAACCGGTCACAGATTTTCTGTTGGGAGAACGTGAAACGGCTGCGAAAACTAGGGATAGCCTTACTGCTGGCCTTTGCCTGTCTGTTCATTATGGAATACCTCAATCTGCAAGAGATTCAGAAGGTGCTGGAGGTGCCGGGCTATGCCATTTCGCTGAGTGGAGCCGTATCCAATACCCTGCCCGTCCTGGGACTCTGCTCGCTGATTGTGGCAGAGGTGTTTGCTATCGGACTGAAAATGAAGGAGGAACAAGATCTGACTATCTGATTAGCTGATGAGCAATCGAACGAAGAAATCGATGAACTGATAAGAGAAGAACAGTCAAACTGATGAATTGTTGAACTGATGAAGCATCTATGATTATTGTAAATCTTGATATAATGATGGCCAAGCGAAAGATTTCGTTAGGCGAATTGGCGGAGAAGGTTGACATTACCCCAGCCAATCTCTCCATTCTGAAGACCGGCAAAGCCAAAGCGGTACGGTTCAGTACCTTAGAAGCCATTTGCCGGGTACTCGACTGTCAACCCGGAGACCTCCTGGAATATCGCAATGATGGCGCAACTGAATAAATCTGCGCCATCATTGGTTTGTATGTAAGAAAGGTTGAAGAGACCATTCAGCACCCTTTGGCCTTGAAAGCCAACGCGTACATACGCATCTGCTTCACCATCGCCAGCAATCCGTTGCTACGGGTGGGCGAGAGATGCTCCTTCAGTCCTATCTTATCAATGAAATAGAGCTCTGCCGCAAGAATCTCGTCCGGCGTATGTCCGGAGAGTACCTGGATAAGGAGAGAGACTATACCCTTGACTATCAGCGCATCACTCTCTGCACGAAAGATCAGCGTACCATCCTCCTGCATATCAGCTTGCAGCCAAACCCGGCTCTGACACCCCTCAATGAGGTTCTGCTCCGTCTTGTATTTCTCCTCCAACGGTTCCTGTTCATTGCCCAAATCGATGAGCAACTGATAGCGGTCCATCCAATCCTCAAAATCGGCAAATTCGGCCACTATCTCATCCTGTTTTTCATTAATCGTCATGATTTTTTCTCCTTATGATATAGATTTGTGATACATACCGTGTGATTATTCAAGTTGCTCAAGTCGCACATTGGCTCAAAGTGAGCCAATACCTTACTCCTCGTGATAGATGACATAGAGCAGCGTCTGCCCTACGGCCTGGAGTGTAGCGCGGTCTATCACCTCCATGGTGTCGCCCGAGGTATGCCAGAAATCACCGAAACCGGTGTCGCCTTCGGGGTCATAGTTGATGATATCTACACAAGGAATCTTCTGCAACTGATAGACATAGACATGATCGTCGGTCACCTCTGTACCGTCCCGTTTGGGGAAGTATTGACCAAAGCCCAACTGATGAGCCGCATCCCATATCTTCTTCATCTGCTTGCCCGCGGTCCGCTTGGAGAAGAGCTCCTGATAGAAGGTAGCCCCTTTGCCCCCCACCATATCCAGTAGAATGCCGTAGCGGGCATTGTAGTTGCTGACGTGGGGCACACGTCCCCAATATTGTGAGCCCAAGCACCAGGTATTTTCTTTATACTCCCCCTTATGGAAGGCAGGTGTACCGTAATCCTCTGCATCGAAGAAGAGGATATCAATGCCAATGGCCGGAGCCTGCTGTTGCAGCTGACGGGCCACTTCAAGCAACACACCCACCCCGCTGGCTCCGTCATTCACGCCCAATATCGGTTTGCGCTGCTTGGCTGGATCCTTGTCGTAATCGGCAAAGGGCCGGCTATCCCAATGGGCGCAGAGCATCACCCGCTTGCGGCTGTCGGGATTATAGGCTCCGATGATGTTGCGGGCCTTGAGTAGCGTATTGTCAAAGGCCATGAGGTCGGCTTGCTGGTTATAGACCTGTGCACCAAAGCGTTCCAGCTGTGCAGCAAGGTAGTCGCCACAAGCCCCATGGGCAGCCGTATTGGGCACGCGAGGACCGAAATCGGCCTGCGCCTGAATAAACTGATAAGCACTGTCGGCATTGAAGGCCGGCACCTGTACCTCCGACTTGGGGCGCTTCTCTTCCACATTGGCCTCACCTCCACCAGATTTGCTGCCACAGGAGATTACACTCACGAGAAAGGCCACGGATACTGCGGTCCAAGAGACGATTTTTCTATTCCACATATCTATTGTTGCTATTTTTCAAATTTCGTTGTTATTCTCAATTATCATTGCAGTTTCCAATTGTCAATGCTACTTCTCAATTGTAGTTGCAGGCTTCAATTGTAGTTGCTGATGCTCAGTTGTCTTTGCAGTTTCCCAATTGTCATTGCAGTTAGATTCTCTTTTTTCATTCCGCTCCTTACTTGAGGAGTGGGCACAAAGGCCGTAGCCTTGCTTCCTGTTTTCCTCTTTCAAGCGTGCAAAGCTATAAAAATTAAACGGAAAAAAGAATTTATTGCCCTTTTATGTTTATTTCAGCTTCCAAATCAGCCTCACAGCCACCCGAATCAGCAGCCCAAACAAACTTTATGAGCCTCCTACTCCACCCTCTTCTGCCTCGTCTCATAACAAATATTAAATCACACGCTGGAAAGTTAAAAAGTGTGACCAATCGCAACGAAAGCAACGTATCGCACCCAAAGCAACAGCGCCAATCCAAGTTGACGTACCTTTGTCATGCGCAAGAGAGGGAAAGCGTTCTTTGACATTTTGACCAACATTTATCAAAAGCTGAAAAGAGGCAGGTCCTATGCTGGTCCGATGCTGGTCCGATGCTGGTCCGATTGTCCTCTAATCACCAATCGGAGAACAATCGAAGAACGATAGGAGAACGATACCAGAGCGATGAGAAATAGGAGGATTCCACCACGAACCAGCTATAGAGGAACAGCTTTCCAGCAGCAGAAGGGTAGAGTTCCCGGTCATAGTTGAGGAGCAGTGTTCTGGCAGAGAAGCTGCCCTTCCCGCGCTGAAAGAAGAGAAATGAACTTAGTATAAATCCTTAAAAAACAAAAAGATGAATACAAATATCCATATGGCCATTATCAATCAGACCCGTCGTCCCTGTGGGTCACCCCTCATCAAGCAGGGGTTTTTCGAGTTCAAGGAGTCATTCTACTCCGAGTTCACCTGCACAGATCATACGCTTACCCCCACTGATTCTCTACTGCCCCACGTTCCAGGGCAGGGAGCGACCACCGTAGCGGATACAAACGAGATTATCCGCGTTTCAATCCACGCTCCCGCGTGGGGAGCGACACCTTAGCGGCATCATGTTCATCGTCCATTTCGGTTTCAATCCACGCTCCCGCGTGGGGAGCGACGTTTGCTACCTCCCCTCAACTTAGCCGCACACCAGTTTCAATCCACGCTCCCGCGTGGGGAGCGACCCCAATCCACTTGCAACATCTACCATACCTCTGAGGGTGTTTCAATCCACGCTCCCGCGTGGGGAGCGACCTCCTAAGTGGAGTAAGCCGGCCATTCAGATAAGTTTCAATCCACGCTCCCGTGTGGGGAGCGACACGCCATTGCACTAGGGTTCCAGGAGGCGGTGAAGTTTCAATCCACGCTCCCGTGTGGGGAGCGACTGTACATCACTTACAATTCTAATTCACAATGAGTTAAAGTGCGGTTTTTGCGAAACTGGAAAAATCGGAGTATGCTGTTACATCACTTAAGCTGAATGAAATGCCGAAAAT
>CAMGIP010000157.1 GCA_946056155.1 uncultured Mediterranea sp.
CTTCCAGCAAGATTAATAATCTTACGCCTGAAAGATTAATAACCTTACGTCGATAAGATTAATAATCTTATCGGCAATGAAGCTATCTTCTCTTCTTATATATCATTCATTGAATTCGCGTTAGTTTATATACTCCAACCAGGAAGAACGTCCTTACTCATCCGTATCTTCGTCGAAGTCGAAGTCAAAATCAAAGTTATCCATAAACTCTGGGGTTGTAAACTCCTCCAAGGAACGTCTGTCCTTCTTGGTGGGTCGTCCCGTACCCTTGGCTCGGTTGACAAAGCCGCTTACCCGGCTCATTTCGAGCAGTTCATACTGGTCCGGCGTAGTCACGTTCTCCATGACCTCAGCAACCAGTTTGGCGCCCACCCTCTTCTCGATGGCTTGAAGCACCTTGAAAGAGTAGGTGATGGGCGGTTTGCGTACCTGTACCACATCTCCCGGTTTGACTGTTCTGGCCGCTTTGGCCTGTGCTCCGTTGAGATTTACCCTTCCCTTTTTGCACGCCTCTGCCGCTATGGTGCGTGTCTTGAAGATGCGCACCGCCCACATCCATTTGTCAATTCTGGCTTCGCTCATTTCTTATTATACTGGTTCATGGTGATTTGAATACCTGCCAGGCAGAAGCTCTTCACGATGTCCCCTGCCATTTTCAGTCGTTCAGGCATTGTTTTCCAATCCTCCTCGGAGAAATGTCCCAGTACGTAGTCGATCTGCATACCTCGTGGAAAATCGTTGCCAATGCCGAACCGGAGTCTGGCATACGCCTGTGTGCCGAGAATCTCAGCAATGTGTTTGAGTCCGTTGTGTCCGGCATCACTCCCTTTGCCTTTAAGTCTCAGGGTGCCGAAGGGTAGGGCCAGATCATCCACCACGATGAGCAGATTCTCCAGTTCGATATTCTCCTTCTGCATCCAGTACCGTACGGCATTTCCGCTCAGGTTCATGTATGTCGAAGGTTTCAGCAGAACGATTTGCCTTCCTTTGATGGAGAACTGAGCGGTAGCTCCATAGCGTCCATCCTGGAAGGACACTCCCACCTCCTTGGCCAGGGCGTCCACCACCATGAAACCGATGTTGTGTCGTGTCTCGTGGTATTCGCTTCCGATATTGCCAAGTCCTACAATCAAGTATTTCATGTTCTAGTCAGTCAGTAAAAACCAAGCGCGGATTGTCACACCCTTCGCCGTCAGTAGAACTGCGACGTTTGCAACAATCCGCGCTAAATATGGTAATAAATATAATCTTGCTCTACAGTAAGCGATTAGCCCTGAGCGGCAGCAGCACCACGAGCGGCACGAGTCAACTTCACGGCACAAACCACAGCTTCCTTAGCGTTCAGCAGTTCCAGACCTTCGAAGTTCAGTTCGCCAACCTTGATAGTCTTACCCAGACCCAGGTGAGAAACATTTACGATCAGTCTTTCAGGGATAACGTTGAAGAGAGCCTTCACTTTCAGTTTGCGGATTTGCAGAGCCAGCTTACCACCGGCTTTCACACCTTCTGCCAGACCTTCGAGCTGAACGGGCACCTCCATGACGATGGGCTTGCTCTCGTCAATCTGATAGAAATCCACGTGCAGGATGTTGTCCTTTACGGGGTGGAACTGGATGTCCTTCATGATGGCGTTTACCTTCTTGCCATCGATATCCAGATCAACTACATAGATGTGGGGAGTGTAAACCAGATTGCGCAGACCATCAGCAGGTACGGTGAAGTGGATGTTCTTCTCACCTCCGTAGAGTACGCAGGGTACTCCGTTGTTCTTACGAATAGCCTTCAGGGCTCTTGCCTGTTCTGAAGAACGTTCAGCAATCGTTCTTTCAGTTCCTTTGATTTCAATTGATTTCATTGTTTTGAAAATTTTTGTGTTACTCTAAATTAAGTAGATTTTTGCTTAATTCGCCATCACACGAAGCGGTCTTACCCGCCCGCAGTTGCAAAAAGCGGCGCAAAATTACTGCCTTTTTTTGATATTTCAAACAATTTAGTGCTATTTCTCAGCTCTTTCTCTGATATTTCTTTCTCTCTCCGGCCTATTCCGCCCCTTCTCCTTCTGTTTTTGCTCTTTTCAGATCTCTTTTGCCCCTTGAATGGATCGAAATCTACCCTCTCAGGAGCTGCAGTCGGAGTCATCGGGGCATAGTTATGCCGAATGAGTATCTCGGCCTCTTCCGCTTAGAAATCAATATCAAATTTCAGTTCCCCGCCCAATGAGGAGGCGCTCTCTTCCGCTTCAATCTTATCTTCTGTGTTGCCCTCCGTTGCATATTCGTTGTTGCATGACTGGGGCTGCTCCTCGTCAGCAGTAGCCTCTTCCTCCTGTTCCGGGAGAGACGGCTGCTGTTCGTGGATGAAGTTGATGGCGTGCTGCATAGCCTTCAGGAATCTGTCCATATCCTCTTTATATAGAAAGATTTTGTGCTTTTCAAAGTTCACTTGCGACTCATCCCCATCGCCTACAATCACCTTTTTGCTCTCTGTGATGGCCAGGAACAGTTCGTTTTTACGGCTTCTCTTCACATCAAGATAGTAGATTCTCTTTCCCGCCTTGATGGCCTGTGAAAAAATAATCTCCTTCTCATTTTTCTCCCCGTCGCTTTGTTTTTTTTTATATTCTTCCATAAATTCGTGAAACAAGTGATTAAATCGCGCCAAAATTGACTATTTTTTTTGTTATGCCCAAGGAAAAGGGCAGATAATTGCAATGAATCCAAAAAAAAACTTCATTCTTGTGGTAGAATCGATAAAAATCGCTACTTTTGCGCCTTGAAATGCGCCTAAAGAGTGTGCATGATGAAAAGTACAAACTGTTTGTAACTACGTAACTACTATTATAGAGATAATATGATTAACCGAGTTCTTATTCGTCTGAAGGTGATTCAGATTGTGTATGCCTACTATCAGAACGGCAGCAAGAATCTTGATGCTGCTGAAAAGGAGTTGTTCTTTAGCCTTTCCAAAGCGTATGACCTCTACAACTATCTGCTCCTGCTCATGGTGGCAGTAACGCAATATGCGCAGCGGCGTATCGATATCGCTAAGGCCAAATTGGCTCCCTCACCTGAAGATTTGAAGCCCAACACCAAGTTTGCCGAAAACAAGTTCATTGCCCAGTTGGAGGTGAACAAGTCTTTGGGAGAGTATGTGGAGAATCAGAAACGTTCATGGAACGATGAGGTTGACTTCATCAAAGGGCTGTACGAGCAGATTGTAGCCTCCGACATCTATGCCGAGTATATGGCGTCTAAGGAGCACTCCTACGAGGAGGACCGCGAGCTGTGGCGTAAACTCTACAAGACCTTCATCTTCAATAATGAGTCGATCGACGCCCTGCTGGAGGATCAGAGCCTTTATTGGAACGACGACAAGGAGGTGGTAGATACCTTTGTATATAAGACCATCAAACGTTTTGAGGAGAAGAACGGTGCCAACCAGGAGCTGTTGCCTGAGTTCAAGGATGAGGATGACCGCGAGTTTGCCCGCCGCCTCTTCCGTCGCACAATCCTCAATTGCGACTACTACCGTCACCTCATTGCAGAGAATATCCGCAACTGGGACATCAACCGTGTAGCCTTCATGGATGTCATCATCATGCAATGCGCATTGGCTGAAATCCTCAGTTTCCCCAACATCCCCATCAGCGTCACGCTCAACGAGTATGTAGATATTGCCAAGCTATACAGCACACACAAGAGCGGTGCCTTCGTCAACGGTACGTTGGATGGTATAGTTAATGTATTGAAAAAAGAGGGAAAGTTAACGAAAAATTGATAACTTTGCTCTCTGTAATACCTTATTAAAAAATTATTGAGTATGTATATGACAACCCTGTTCCTTCTCCAGGCCCCCGCACAAGCCGGTGGTGGTGCCATGATGTGGGTGATGCTGATCGCCATGTTCGTCATCATGTATTTCTTCATGATCAGACCCCAAAACAAAAAGCAAAAAGAACTCAACAACTTCCGTAAGACGCTTCAGGTGAACCAACGTGTGGTTACCGCTGGTGGCATCCACGGCATTGTCAAGGAGGTTAATGCCAACGATGTCATGTTGGAGATTGCCCCCAACGTACGCATCCGTATGGACAAGAACTCCATCTATGGTGCTGCTGCCGACGCCAACCAGAGTCAGGCCAAGTAAACAGACCAAGGCAGTCTAAGCGTATGCTTAATCGAGATAGAGCAAGCAACCTCCTACAGAGGTTCAGCGAGATATGTAAGGACTTCCTGCTCAGCGAAAAGAGCAGGGAGTTTTTTCTTTTTATGTTTTTCTTTTTTGTCGCTGGAGGTTTTTGGCTGCTCCAGACGTTGAACGGCGATTTCGAACATGAGTTTTCCGTGCCTTTGCGTCTGCGGGGTGTGCCCGATGAGGTGGTACTCACCAGCGATTTGCCTCCGGTCATCTATGTCAAGCTGAAGGACCGCGGTACCGTTCTGCTCAACTACCAGTTAGGCAAGGGCTTCTTGCCTCTGACGATAGAGTTTGACAAGGTACGAGCCAAGGGCAATCGGGTCACGCTCACCGCCTCCGAGTTTGAGAAACAGCTCAGTCAGCAGCTTGGAGCCTCTTCCAGCATCCTTGCTGTTCGCCCCGATACCGTGGAGTTCTACTATGCCGAGGCACGTTCAAAGAAGGTACCCGTACGTTTCAGCGGTCATCTGACAGCTGCCAAGACCTATTTCCTCTCCGACACCATTTTCCGTCCAGATTCGGTAGAGGTGTTTGCTCCGGTCGCTTTGCTGGATACCATCTCAGCCGCCTATATCACCCCTGTGGAGTGCAAGGATATCTCCGACACCCTACGTCGTGTCGTGGCTATCAAGCCGATAAAGGGGGCCAAATTCCAACCGCGAGCTGTGGGTATGGACCTCTGTACCGACCTCTTTACCGATGCCTCCCTGGAGATTCTGCTCGAAGGGATTGACTTTCCTGAGCATACCGTATTGCGCACCTTCCCTTCGCGCGTCAAAGTGTTGTTTCAGGTCGGAAGGAATCGGTACAAGACCTTGAGTGAGAATGAGTTTCATCTCCTTGTCTCCTATGAGGAGCTGATGCAGCTGCCCAAGGGAACCAAATATGAAGTCAAACTGCTAGAGATGCCCGAGGGGATTCGTAACGTCAGGTTCGACCCTCCCCAAGTGGATTTCTTGATAGAACAGGTCAATGATCATGAAGAGTATTTCGGCCAATAAAGAGAAGGGATTGCAGCAGATCTTGAGAGGTGAGTCTCAGCAATTGTGTGAAGGGGAACCTCAGCAGCAGAACCGGGGTGAGTCTCAGCAA
>CAMGIP010000158.1 GCA_946056155.1 uncultured Mediterranea sp.
AATAATAGCAAAGAGAGAGGAAAAAGCGGGAAAGGGTAGGAATAGTGAGGGATATGGCATAAAGGGCTCTGATAAGTGGTGAATAGTGAAGATGGGGTGTGAATAGTGGGGTGAAAAGCTGTGGAAAACCTGTCAATAGCCGGGGGAAAGATTTTCATAAAAAAGCATTGTATATCTCAAAACAACGATTATACAAGGGAGGGTTTCAACTATCCAAAAAAATAAGAAGGTATTTACAAAAGCAGTTTAAACAGATTTTTCAGCCAATTCTTCACGCTTATTTGAAGAGAAGTTATTAACTTTGCGCGTTGTGCACAGCATGTGAATAAAGTGAAATCAGAACGGAGTAGTATATTGGTTATCAAGCTACACTCCTCACAGAGACTGGTTGAAAACATGGGGATAAAAAATGACCTCAGATTAATAAGTTCAAAAGCAAATTTTTTGCCCATTTGTTGTTCACACTATTCACAGGCAATTATCAGCATAAAGAGATTTATTTCTAAAAAGAGAGAAACTATTTATTTTTATTATGGATAATCTGATTGAAGCTATCAAGCAACTGAAGAAAGAGAAAAATGCGCTCATTCTGGCTCACTACTACCAGCAGGGCGAAATACAGGACATCGCAGACTTTGTGGGCGACAGTCTGGCGTTGGCTCAATGGGCCGCCAAAACGGAAGCACCCATCATCGTGATGTGTGGTGTGCATTTTATGGGCGAAACGGCAAAGGTGCTCTGCCCGGATAAGAAGGTGCTGGTGCCTGACATGGCTGCGGGATGCTCATTAGCGGATAGCTGTCCGGCTGAGGAGTTCGCGAAATTTGTAGCGGAACATCCCGATCATACGGTCATTTCGTACGTGAATACTACAGCGGCTGTGAAGGCGGTGACGGATGTGGTGGTGACTTCGACCAACGCAAGACAGATCGTGGAGAGCTTCCCAAAAGATGAGAAGATTATCTTTGGTCCTGACCGAAACTTGGGTAGCTATATCAATGCCATTACAGGACGGAATATGCTGCTGTGGAACGGAGCTTGCCACGTGCATGAACAGTTCTCGGTGGAAAAGATTGTGGAACTGAAGCGCGAACATCCACAGGCTGTGGTATTGGCTCATCCTGAATGTAAGAGCGTGGTGCTGAAACTGGCCGATGTAGTGGGTTCTACTGCTGCGTTGCTGAAGTATGCGGTGGCTCATCCGGAGAAGGAGTATATCGTGGCTACAGAGAGCGGTATCCTGCATGAGATGCAGAAGAAGTGCCCTCAAACCACCTTTATCCCGGCTCCTCCCAACGACAGCACCTGTGGCTGTAACGAGTGCAACTTCATGCGACTGAATACGCTGCAGAAACTCTACGACTGCCTGAAGAATGAAGCACCGGAGATTCATGTTGATCCGGAAGTGGCTGCTAAGGCGGTGAAGCCGATTCAACGGATGCTGGAGATTTCGGCCCAATTGAAACTCTGATTTTATCCTATATAATAGCGAACAAGGGCAGCCACTGGGACTGCCCTTGTTCGTTATGGGTGGATTGACATACGAAGGTTGCGCTCCTATTTATTGAGAAATTTGCAGAGTTTCTGGGTGGCGATGGCACGATGGCTGATCTTGTTTTTGAGGTCGTTGCCCATCTCGGCAAAGGTTTGGGTGTAACCTTCGGGTACAAAAATGGGGTCGTAGCCAAAGCCGGAGGTGCCGCGGCGGGTGCGGATAATCTCTCCATTGACAATGCCCTCAAAGAGATGTTCCTTGCCGTTGATAATCAGAGCAAAGACGGTACGGAAACGGGCTTTGCGGTTGTCGATATGCTCCATCTCCTTGAGTAGCTTCCGCATGTTGGCCTCGCTGTCGTGACCGCTACCCTCGGCATAACGGGCTGAATATATGCCGGGTGCACCGTTCAGAGCCTCTACCTCCAAACCGGTGTCATCGGCGAAACAGTCGATGTGGTAATGCTCGCTGACGTAACGGGCCTTCTGCAGGGCATTGCCCTCTATGGTATCTGAGGTCTCGGCAATCTCTTCGTTGCAACGAATGTCCTTCAGACTGTATATCTCTATCTTTTCTCCCAGCATTTGTCGCACTTCGTCTAACTTGTGCGCATTGTTTGTAGCAAATACAATTTTCTTCATTGCTTTGGTTCTGTTTTCGTTCTGTTTATCTCTATCCTCTCTTCCCCAAAATATAGTTGTTCTGTATCCATTGAGGTTTTCCCTCTTCTCCCTCTTTCTTCTTTTCTCCTCTTTCCCCTCTCAACAGGCGCTTATTTTCCCTTGAGCTTGGCAAAACCTTCACCAAAGACACCAATGACGTTGCTTTGTGAGACAAAGGCGTTGGGGTCAATCTCCTTCACCAAGCGGAAAATCTGTACGGATTGGCGTTTGTAGGCGAGGACAACCAGCACCTTGACGTTCTTCTTGCTGTACCATCCGATACCATCCAGTACAGTCACACCGCGGTGAGTCTCCTTGGTGATGCGGTCGGCTATACGCTCATACTCTTTGGAGAAAATGAAAAACTGTACCGACTGGCGGGCACTATTGACCACATAGTCGAGCACCAGACCGATGACAAAGAGAGTGACAAAACCGAAAATCACCCGTCGCCAGTCGTTGAAGACGAAGTAGCAGGAGGAGATGATGACGGCATCGGAAGCCATGACCATACGTCCCAAGGTGACATCCTTGTACTTGTTGATGATGGCGGCGATGATGTCGGTTCCTCCCGTACTGCCGTTGCAGTTGAATACAATACCCAATCCCAATCCGCACATAGAGGCGCCAATCAGGCAGGCCATGAAGTCCTGTCCTTCGCCTAAAATCTTGGGCGGAATGCCGTCAGGACCATTCACGATGAGCTGGAAGAGCCAGAGCAGAAAGGTAAGGCCGAAGATGGCATACGTGGTCTTGATGCTGAACTTGGGACCCAGAATCTTGATGGCAAAGGTCATCAGAATGGCATTGATGATGAAGTATGACCACTGGATGGGGAATCCTGTGGCATAGTAGATGATAGCTCCTACACCGGTGGTACCGCCGGTGGTAATCTGATAAGGGATGAGGAAAGCGGCCCATCCCATGGCATAGCTGACGAGACCCAGCGTAATGAATATGTAGTCTCGCAGTTCCTGCATGACAGCAGCCTTACTGGGCTTGGTAATGTGCATTTTCATTTTTTTCTCCTGTTGAGATGTTATCCAGTTAATGTTTAGGTTGAATGAAAAGTTGAGCAAGATAAAACTTGCTCAACTTGAATTATTCATTATTCATTAAATAATTATTCATTATCCTCATCCCTTGACTACCACGTTGACAATCTTCTTAGGCACGATGATGACCTTGGCAATCTGCTTGCCTTCAATCCACTTCTGTGCCCGCTCGTCGGCCAGTACGGAAGACTCGATGGTGGCGTTGTCAGCATCGGCGGCAAACTGCATGTTGAAGCGTGCCTTGCCGTTGAAAGAGATGGTGTAGTTCACCTGGTTTTCCACCAGATACTCTTCGTTGTATGCAGGCCATGCGGCATCACACACGGTGCCCTCGTTGCCCAGCTGATGCCACAGCTCCTCGCTGATGTGAGGAGCAAAGGGAGCCAGCGTCACCACGAGCGGAGTGAGGATCTCCTTCTTGCTGCACTTGAGGTTAGAGAGTTCGTTCACGCAGATCATGAAGGCGCTGATGGAGGTGTTGTACGAGAAGGTCTCGATGTCGCCCGTCACCTTCTTGATGAGCTTGTGAAGCACCTTCAGCTCGGCTGGAGTGGCTGCTTCGTCGCTGATGAGGCAGTTGCCGTTGCGGTCGTAGAAGAGGCTCCAGAACTTCTTCAGGAAGCGGTGTACACCATCGATACCGTTGGTGTCCCAAGGCTTGGACTGCTCCACGGGACCGAGGAACATCTCATACATACGCAGCGTGTCGGCACCGTAGCGCTCCACAATCATGTCGGGGTTGACCACGTTGTACATCGACTTGGACATCTTCTCCACAGCCCATCCGCAGATATATTTGCCCTCTTCGAGGATAAACTCGGCCGTGTTGTACTCCGGACGCCAAGCCTTGAAGGCCTCCACGTCGAGGATATCGTTCGAAACGATGTTCACATCCACATGAATGGGAGTGGTGTCATACTGATCCTTGAGGTTGAGCGACACAAAGGTGTTGGTGTCCTTGATGCGATAGACGAAGTTGCTTCGGCCTTGAATCATACCCTGGTTGACCAGTTTCTGGAAGGGCTCTTCAGCCACGGAGTAGCCCAGGTCGTGGAGGAACTTGTTCCAGAAGCGGGAGTAGATGAGGTGACCCGTAGCATGTTCCGTACCTCCGACGTAGAGGTCAACATGCTGCCAGTAGCGGTCGTTCTTCTCCGAAACCAGCGCCTCGTTGTTGTGGGGATCCATGTAGCGCAGGTAGTAGGCGCTGGAGCCGGCAAATCCGGGCATAGTGTTGAGTTCCAAGGGGAAGACGGTGACGTTGTCGATACGGCTGTTGTCGGTCACGCAACGGTTTTCCGTGTCCCAAGCCCAGCGGGTGGCGTGTCCCAAGGGGGGCTCACCGCTCTCTGTAGGGAGGAATTTGGCCACTTCGGGCAGCTCCAACGGCAGGCAGTCGGCAGGAATCATGTAGGGCATACCCTCCTTGTAATAGACGGGGAAGGGTTCGCCCCAGTAGCGCTGGCGGCTGAAGATGGCATCACGCAGGCGGAAGTTGACCTTCACGCGACCCAAGTGGTGCTCCTTGACATATTGCTTGGTGGCGGCAATGGCCTCCTTGATGGTCAGCCCGTTGAGGTTGAGGCTGCAGTAGGGGGTGGCATCCGCCTTGGGTGAGTTGCATACGATACCCTCCTTGGCGTCGAAACTCTCCTCGCTCACGTCGCAACCCTCTACGAGGGGTACAATGGGCAGGTTGAAGTGGCGGGCAAAGGCGTAGTCGCGGCTGTCGTGGGCAGGTACGGCCATGATGGCACCTGTACCGTAGCCAGCCAGTACATAGTCGCTGATCCAGATGGGCACCTCATCGCCCGTGAAGGGGTTGATGGCGTAGCTGCCGCTGAAGACACCACTTACAGAGCGGTCGCTGATGCGCTCACGTTCGGTGCGCTTCTTTGTGCGGTCGAGGTAAGCCTCTACCTCTTCACGCTGGCCCTCGGTGGTCACCTGAGCCACCAGCTCGCTTTCGGGAGCCAGCACCATGAAGGTTACACCAAACATCGTATCGGCACGGGTGGTGAAGATGGTGAACTCCAGGTCACTATCCTTCACCTTGA
>CAMGIP010000159.1 GCA_946056155.1 uncultured Mediterranea sp.
GCCTGTAGCTCATGGTCACATGCCCATGTCGTCGCCATCGCCCTCTTCAGTGGTGGAGGGGGCAAAGGTAGCGGTGAGGGTCATGTTGCCATTGACCGTTACCTGACGGGAAGACGAGGTGTTGCCGTCGCTCCACTGGCTGAACTTGTAGCCGATGGCGGGAGAGGCGTTGATGGTGGCCTGCGTGCCAGCAGCATAGGTGCCTCCACCCGTTACGGTACCCGTGGCACTATCAGCCGAAGTCACGGTGAGGGTGTACTTCGTGGTGCTGCCACCGCTGCTACCGCCATTGCTACCACCGCTGCTACTACCGCCACTGCCGGAACCGCTGTCGCTACCGTCAATTTTCTTGAACGTAGCCACGAAGCTGGCATCGCTGCTGACCGACACGCTGCGCTCGGCTTCAGTCTCATCGTCGTTCCACTTCACAAAGCGGTAGCCCTCAGCAGGAATGGCCTTGAGCTGAGCCAGGTCACCGTCGTTGTAGTAGCCGGCACCCTCGAAGGTACCTCCCTCCTCGGGCGAAGAGAGGAGTTCAATCTCAAAGTCGCCCATGATGTCGCCTTCGCTGTTGACCGTTTTTACCAGCTTGCCCAAGCGGTTGTAGCAGCTGATGCTCACGCTGGTATTCTTCAACTCACGGCGCAGTTCGGCCGACGGAGTGAAGATGACGCGACGGGAGTTGATCAGGTCACTCGACACACGGCTGACACTGGAGGCCGAGGAGGCACGGACGCCGAAGCGCATGGTACCCAGTCCGGGCACAGCCACCGAGTGACCCTCCGTGGCCCAGGCTTGGATGACCGAACCGATGGCATCCCACACCGCATTGATGGTGCCTCTGTTGATGCCCGAACGGAGCGAAGCCTCCTGAATCACCTTCGATTCCGAGAGTCGGTTGTAGATGACGGGGGAAAGGATGTAACGGTAAGTTCCCATGTACTTACCCACCTGAATCAAAGTCTCTTTAGCTTTCAAATTGATAGCCATACTCAAAAAACCCTCAAGTTGCTCAGTTGGACCGCGGGCGCTGTGGGTGACGGCTAACCCGCGGTTTGTTATCCCAAAAACTATTAACCTTACCGCTCCCCGGATTCCTGAGCATAACCCAAGGAACGGTTGAAAAAACAAAGCCTATTGCTTATTGTAGTGGCAGAACGGAGGCCCTGGAAATCATCAAAAAACCGATACAAATCTGCTCCGTTTCCGATGTTCACATTCCAACACGCTCCAACAGGATTCGAATGCCGTTTGAAGTCTGTAGGTATAAATCGATGCCCCACTGCTCCGTTTCCGATGTTCACCTCCCGACACGCTCCAACAGGATTCGAATACCGTTTGAATTCTATTTGATTAAATCGCTACAGAGAGGTCAGATCTCCTCAGTGAAGGAGTGAAAACTCGATAGTTGGAGAGGAAAATTTCTCTAACTAGAGAAAAATATTTTCCTAACTAGCGCGTAAAAACTCTCTAACTAGAGAAATAAATCTCCCTAACTGGGAAAATCGGGGCACCTCAACCAGGGATTTGCCGTCCGCCTGTCAATAAGTAAAGATCACTGCTTTTTTCGTTTGCATTGCAAAGGTAAGTCATTTCAGAATAACAGGGGTGCGATACGTGCGTTACGTGCGATAAATGCGTTAAATCTGAAAAAATATTCGTTAAGGCTCTCCAAGAAACTTTACGATAAGCTCCACCTCCTTAGCAGAGAAATATTTGGCATGCTTATGGTAGCCTATATCGATGAGATGCTGATGCAGAATCTTGCATCGCTTTATCCAGCCCATAAGGTGATTAACTGCTGCATGTGAGGTGATTGAAGAGGGGAAATAGCACATTGCCAATTCCTGTTTGGCATATGCGCGTATGCAAAATGGTTTCATAGTTAAAAAAATAACACCTAAATAAAACATAAAATTTCTACTCAAAAAAGAGTTATCCATAGAAAACTTTAGTTGTCAATCCGGTAACTTGGAGCCAAACAGGATATCCGGCTCGCCATCAAGTTGAAAGCTGGTAATCCACATCTTATTCTGCGATTGGTCAACTTCAAGAATTTTCTTCTGCGGATCGACCGTACAGGGGAGGTACCGGCCCGAAAGAGAATCGTAGTTGAACGTAGAAGAGGTTCCCTTGGAGCCCAACCGCTTCTGCCTCACCTTATCCACATAAATGGTGACTACGTGATGCTCGTCGTCGCGATCTACACAGAAGCAGTAGTCGGCCTTGTTGCCGAAGTCGGCCGTCCCGGATATGTCTTCCATAGTGATGCGCCGCTTGCGGCCATCGATTTGCATCTCCACCTTGCGGGGATGGGCTACGAGAAAGACCAGCAGATTGTTGTCCACGGCAAACTGACGGATGGTGCCGACTACCTGGCTGTCCCAGGCATTCTCGCTCAGGGCGGCATTGTTCTCTTTAAGAATAAAATTGAAAGGGTCGAGCACCAAGAGCTGGATTCCCCGTGCGCGCACCAACGCCAATGCACTCTCCAGAATATGCTGGAGTCTGAGTTGGTCAAAAGCTATCTGAATCCAGTAGCAATGGCTGTTCATCCACCGTTTGCACAAGGCATAGTGCTCGTCAGTGATGGCACCTTTGCCCTGCTGGCGGAACGCTCGCCCGCTAATTTTCTCGATGATCTTGGTGGCATGGTCGTAGAGTGTGTTTTCCGGCGACCAGTAGCCTATCTTCCAGTGGTTCCGAAGTGACAACCGCAGGACCAGTTCGTCGAGCCATTCTGATTTACCGTCGTTGGAGCGTCCCGTGACCAGCGCCAGCTGCCCGAGAGCAAACCGCACCTTCGAATCCAGATTGCTCCATCCGGTTAAAGCACCCGGCTGGGGACCCTTTGTGAAGAGCTCATCCAACTGCTCTTGGAAATCGGCCAACTCCACCACATCAGGAAGCGGAAACGGAGAGGCCTCCTGCACACAACGCTTCAGCTGTTCCACGCCCAACTTCACCAGCACGTCGTTCGCATCCTTGCACCCCTCGGGGAAATGGACCCGGCTGCAATTGGCTGGGCCCAAACGCTTGGCCAGTTCTTCGGCTGCCTTCACTCCCGGCTCATCCATGTCGGTGGCTATCAGGAAGTTCTTTCCCTCGAAGAGGGCGTCATAGTAGTGATTGTCACCTGCCCGTTGCATCCAAGCGATGGAGCCACTGGCCCCGTTGGGAATGCTGATGACCGCCGTAAATCCCGCGGTAAGGAAAGAGAGGGCATCTATCTCACCCTCGGTGATGATTATCGTCTCTGCCCCGGTGCAGGAGTCCAGGTTGTAGGGGATGGTTTCCGCGCCGGGAATGGAGAGAAACTGCTTGTCCAAGCTGCGCAACTTCTCGTTCACCACCCTACCCTTCTCTATGAATCGGAAGACCACACAATCCTCCTCCTTTTCGGACTTAGGCATCCAGTGCTTCATCTCCATGACCTGCATCTGTTGCAGAACCTCTTTGGATAGTTTCCTTTGATGGAAGAGGTAATCGGCCATCTCCTCCGAATAGTGGTCGGCATCCTTTGCCGCCGCCACCGTGTTGCCTTGAGCATCTACTGTTTTCATCACTATTTTCTTCAGGTTGGTACTTGCGTTCTGCCGCTGCACGGACGTCGGCAATTGAGGAGTGCAATTAGCCGATTGCACCTGCCTGTTGTGCTGATATTCCTGATACTCAATGGTATCCATGCGGTATCGCATACCGCAATTATGACAGTAGACGGAGCCATTGTCGAGGTTGACGTAGAGCTCACGTTCTTTTTGGTGCTCGCGCTTTCGTTGCCTGTGACACGTGGGACAAAAGGTACGGAAGGCGTTCTGTCCCGGAATCGGTTTGGCATCCACCATAGAAATGCCATACGATTGCAAATCGAACTTTGAAAAGTAATTCATTTTTTCTGGTCTTTAAGAAATGAAAATAAAAAGTTATACATATTGAAATACAAACATTTATGATTTATCTCAGCATCCCGGAATCACCCCAAACCTTAGAAATCCAAGAGCTGTCCGGTGCGGAAAAGTCCTGAAAATCACGCTGAGGATTGCGGATTCCGTCAGTGTCCGTTCAGTCAATCCAGCAGTTGTCTTGACTACACCACTGGGCCAGTCCGTTGGGGCGTGGAGGAGCATCATCCGGAATGGGAACTCCTCCAAATCGCCGATGTCCCGGGCAACTTCCTTGATCCTCAAACTGATACAGCACGGGTGCCGACCGCTCCTCCCGCGCTATATAGTCAAGCAACGCCTGGACAGTATGCTGATTGGCGAGGAAGTTGGCCAAATAGCGCCGTACCTCATCGTCGGAATGGAGCTCCCTGCCCTTGGATTGCGCCGTCACATGCTGGATAAAAAATTCCTTCACCGTGGGCCAATGTCTGGCGAACTGCTCCCCCTGCTTATGCTTGCCGAGGACGGACAGCGCCCACTCACAGTCGTGCGGGATATTCAGCACAACCTCTTGCCAGGAGAAGGATGAGGAGTTCACCGCCCGCCGAGAAGAGGAAACAGGAGTAATAGTATCATTACTAATGATAGTATTCTTTATACTCTTTTCTTCTCTAATCTCTTCTTCTCTTCGCGTACGCGCATGTTGGAGTCGCATTTTGCCCTCCGCATCGTACTGCGAAGCGTACTCCGCATCACACTTCGAAGCGACCACCGAAGGGTTACGAGAAGGGCACCTCGAAGCATCTTCTGCCACGTAGGCTGAGCCGTTGCCAACAGCCCAATCCGAGCTGCACCCCACGGATGGAGCCGATGGGCTTACCGCCATGGGAGCGGATGGAGCGGATGCTTGCTCATACATGGCCAGCAACGAAGAGGAAGGGGTAGTGCGGGAGGTTTTTTCAGAAGAAGTCGGTGAGGGAGTGTAAGGAGAGATGCTGCTCTGAGCGTGAAGAGAGGTGGAGCTCAGGGAGTCAGGAGAGGTGAGGCTCAGGGAGTGAGAAGTGGAAGAAGAGTCCTTAGACAATCTATAGGCCTCAGCTCGTTGCCTATTCTCCATGTAATCTTCGGGGCGGAGCCCAACGAGGGGATAGTAGTAACCGTCGCTATCCTTAAAGAATAGATTTTCATAATCAAGTAACTTCTCAGTGTACTTATACCTGTTGATTTTGATGCGCCTGGCTTCATCCTTCTTAATTCTTTCTTTATCACGGCGCTTGATTTCAAGCATGAGATAGAAATAGGCGCCTACTGCAGCAGCCCCACCTTTATCCATCAGATCGAGAATGGCTGCATTGCCAAAAAGGTCTAGATTAATACGTC
>CAMGIP010000160.1 GCA_946056155.1 uncultured Mediterranea sp.
CCAACGGTGACGCTGACCTGCACTTGGTACTGGCCCGCTCTGAGGAGGGCACGAAGGACGGACGCGGACTGTCGATGTTCATCTATGACAAACGCGACGGGGGCGTGAATGTACGCCGCATCGAGAACAAGCTCGGTATCCACGGTTCGCCGACCTGCGAACTGGTCTATAAGAATGCGAAGTGTGAGCTGTGTGGTGACCGCAAGCTGGGTCTGATCAAGTATGTGATGGCGCTGATGAACGGTGCCCGCCTGGGTATCGCTGCCCAGTCTGTAGGACTCTCTCAGGCTGCCTACAACGAGGGTCTGGCTTATGCCAAGGACCGCAAGCAGTTTGGCAAGGCGATCATCGAGTTCCCGGCTGTCTATGACATGTTGGCCATCATGAAGGCGAAACTGGATGCCGGACGCTCACTGCTCTACCAGACGGCTCGCTACGTGGATATCTACAAGGCATTGGATGACATCGCTCGCGAACGTAAGCTGACGGCCGAAGAGCGTCAGGAGCAGAAGAAGTTTGCCAAGCTGGCCGATGCCTTCACTCCGTTGGCCAAGGGTATGAACTCGGAGTATGCCAACCAGAATGCCTACGACTGCATTCAGATTCACGGCGGCTCGGGCTTCATGCTGGAGTATGCCTGCCAGCGCATCTATCGCGATGCCCGCATCACGAGCATCTACGAGGGTACGACACAGCTGCAGACAGTGGCTGCCATCCGCTATGTGACCAACGGTGCCTATGCCGGTGTGTTGCGTGACTATGAACTGGTGCCCTGCAGTGAGGAGATGCAACCGCTGATGGATCGCGTGAAGGAGATGACGAAGAAGTTTGAGGCTTGCACCAATGCGGTGAAGGAGGCTCAGAACCAGGAGCTACTGGACTTCGTGGCCCGACGTCTCTACGAAATGGCTGCACTGAATATCATGTCGCACCTGCTTATCCAGGATGCTACCAAGACTCCGGAGCTCTTTGCGAAGTCGGCCGTGGTCTATGTCAACTATGCTGAGGCTGAAATCGAGAAGCACTTCAACTTTATCCGCAAGTTCCAGGCTGAAGAGCTGGCCAACTACAGAAAATAAGACAGTGAGGGGATGACCCGCTGACTTTTATCCATAAGAGGGAGAGATGCTAAGGTGTCTCTCCCTCTCTTTTTTAACATCTTCTATCAACTGATTTTCGGCCTTATAGGCTTTCACACCATGCAAATGGCTCTATATAAAACAAATATACGCAAATGACTATTAATATCTACTAATTATTCAAGGAAAAGAGCAGAGGATATTCAAGAAATGAGTTAATTTGTAGCAGAATAAATTTAGTTTAATGAGACGCAATAGGGCTTGCGTTGGAAATTTAGACAAAGACATATTCAATCGGTTTGTTTTCAGAAACCTTTCCCTCATCCCCAAGAGGGAGGTTTGCGGGGACTTCTGCCTGAGAAGGTGGGGTCCTTGTTTTTTTTCTTGCATAAACGTTTTTCTTGCGCAAACGAAAATCTCTTTGTATCTTTGCCGCACGAAAATTAATTGTGCAAGTGGATATGTTAGTTAAAATCAATCAGCTTTTGCAGGAGGTAGAGGCTCTGACGGCAGCAAATGCCGAGGAACTGGAAGCACTACGCATCAAATATCTCAGTAAAAAAGGGGCTATCAATGAACTGATGGCGGACTTCAGATCGGTTCCGGCCGAACAGAAAAAGGAGGTGGGCATGAAGCTCAACGAACTGAAGAACCTGGCTCAGGAGAAGATTGCGGCCCTGAAGGAACAATTTGAGAACCAAGACCACGGAGGCGAGGACCTGGATCTGACCCGTACGGCTTATCCTATCGAACTGGGCACGCGACACCCGCTGACCCTGGTCAAGAACGAAATCATCGACATCTTCTCACGACTGGGATTCTGCATCGCAGAGGGACCGGAGGTGGAGGATGACCTGCATGTGTTCACCAAACTGAACTTTGCTGCGGACCACCCGGCCCGTGATATGCAGGACACCTTCTTCATCGAGGCCAACGAGGAGGATGTGACGAAGAATGTGATTCTGCGCACACATACGAGCAGCGTACAGGTACGGGTGATGGATCATGCCAAACCGCCTATCCGCATCCTCTGCCCGGGACGTGTCTATCGCAACGAGGCCATCAGCTATCGCGCTCACTGCTTCTTCCACCAGGTGGAGGGTCTCTATATCGACAAGAATGTGTCGTTCACGGACCTGAAGCAGGTGCTGCTGCTCTTTGCCAAGGAGATGTTTGGCGAGGATACGAAGATCAGACTGCGCCCCTCCTACTTCCCCTTCACGGAGCCGAGTGCGGAGATGGACATCAGCTGCAACATCTGTGGCGGCAAGGGATGTAACTTCTGCAAGCATACGGGTTGGGTAGAAATCTTAGGTTGCGGCATGGTAGATCCCAACGTATTGGAGGCCAGCGGCATCGACAGCAAGGTCTATAGCGGATATGCCTTCGGTATGGGTGTGGAACGTATCACCAACCTGAAGTATCAGGTGAAGGACCTGCGTATGTTCTCGGAAAACGATACGCGATTCCTCAAGGAGTTTGAGAGCGCTTATTGATGGGTTAGGATGAAGAGAGAGAGGCTGTTTACCTGGAGCTACGGTTGCATCCTCGCAGCCAACTTCCTGCTGTTCTTCGGCTTCTGGCTGCTGATGCCTGTGCTGCCTTTCTATCTGAGCGAGATATTCCAAGCGGACAAGACGGCCATCGGTGTGGTACTTTCGTGCTACACCGTGGCCGCTTTGTGTATCCGCCCCTTCTCGGGCTATCTGTTGGATACCTTTGCACGCAAACCGCTCTACCTGCTGGCCTATTTTATCTTTGCCTCCATGTTCGGAGGATATATGCTGGCGGGCACGCTGACGCTCTTTGTGCTGTTTCGTGTGCTGCACGGACTCTCCTTCGGGATGGTGACGGTGAGCGGAAACACCATCGTGATTGATATCATGCCGTCGGCCCGACGGGGCGAGGGACTGGGCTACTACGGACTGATGAACAACATGGCGATGTCGATAGGGCCGATGACTGGACTCTTCCTGCACGACGGTGGGGCCTCCTACCCGATTATCTTCGGTTGCTCGCTGGGTTCGGGTCTGCTGGGGCTGCTCTGTGCAAAGCTGGTGCGTACGCCCTACAAGCCGCCGGTGAAGCGGGAGCCGATCTCTTTGGACCGCTTTATCCTGCTCAAGGGGATTCCTGCGGGCATCAGCCTGCTGCTGCTCTCCATACCCTATGGCATGACGACCAACTATGTGGCGATGTATGCCAAGCAGGTGGGCATCACGGCATCGTCGGGCTTCTTCTTCACCTGTATGGCGGTGGGCATGGCGGTATCGAGGCTCTTCTCGGGCCGGCTGGTGGATCGGGGCAAGGTGATGCAGGTGATTGAGGTGGGACTCTACATCGTGGTGGCGAGCTTCTTCCTGCTGGCCTTCTGCGTGGAGGTCTATAGCTGGAGTGCCTTGGCCTGCACGGGGCTCTTCTTTACCGTTGCGCTGATGTTGGGCATAGGATTCGGCATCATGTTTCCGGCCTACAACACGCTCTTTGTCTGCTTGGCTCCCAACAACCAGCGGGGTACGGCTACAAGTACTTACCTGACGTCGTGGGATGTGGGCATAGGCATAGGTATGCTGACCGGAGGGTACATCGCGGAGATCAGTACCTTTGACCGGGCCTACCTCTTCGGGGCCTGCCTGACGGTGGTCTCGACCCTCTACTTCAAGATGAAGGTGATACCCTCGGCCAAGGGGGCGAGATGGCCGGTGGGACCTAAAAAGTATCATTGATTGATCTGAAGGTTTCAATACCTGAAAAACGGACTGTTCTGATCTGATGATAGAAGGAATATGAACATCAAATGAACGATATAAAGAAGATGACCCTTAAAGAACGATATGCTGAAATTCTGGCCTGGTTCCGGGTGAACCGGCCGATAGCGGAGACGGAGCTGCACTACAGCAATCCGTTTGAACTGCTGATTGCCGTGATTCTTTCAGCGCAATGCACCGACAAGCGGGTGAACCTGATCACACCGCCGCTCTTCCACGACTTCCCTACCCCGGAGGCCATGGCAGCCACCACTCCGGAGGTGATTTACGAATATATCCGCAGTGTCTCCTACCCCAACAACAAAGCCAAGCATCTGGTGGGAATGGCCCAAAAGCTGGTGGAGCTGTTTCATGGTGAGGTGCCGGAGAGCTTGGAGGAGCTGGTGCAACTGCCGGGGGTGGGACGCAAGACGGCCAATGTCATCCAGTCGGTGGTGTGGGGCAAGGCGGCCATGGCCGTGGATACCCATGTCTTCCGTGTGAGCCACCGGTTGGGTCTGGTGAGCAGTCGCTGCACCACCCCATACAGCGTGGAGATGGCACTGATGAAGCATATTCCCAAGGAGGAGGTACCCATAGCCCACCACTGGCTTATCCTGCACGGACGCTATGTCTGCATGGCCCGAAATCCGCAATGTGACAAGTGTGGTTTGCAATTGGCATGCAAATATTTCGGGCAGACCTATAAATTGCAACAGGAGAAGCGGAAAAGGGAAGAATTAAATAAAGTAAAAAGCAAAGGGATTAAGAAATAAATTGTAACTTTGCGCTCACTAAGGCCAGTAAGGTATAACATGGAAAATATAGAATAAAACATAACACTGAATACATCACTTTTAAACATTTTGAGAGTATGACGATTGATCAATTCAACTTTGCCGGTAAAAAGGCTTTCGTACGTGTAGATTTCAACGTACCCTTGGATGAAAAATTCCAAATTACAGACGACACCCGCATGCGTGCTGCTCTGCCTACCCTGAAGAAAATCCTCGCTGACGGAGGAAGTATTATCATAGGTTCTCACTTGGGACGTCCGAAAGGCGTTACGGAGAAGTTCTCACTGAAGCACATCTTGGGTCACCTGAACGAACTGCTCGGTGTAGAGGCTCAGTTTGCCAACGACTGCATGGGTGAAGAGGCTGCTGTAAAGGCTGCTGCCCTGCAACCGGGTGAGGTGCTGCTGCTGGAGAACCTGCGCTTCTACGCTGAAGAGGAGGGCAAACCCCGCGGTCTGGCTGAAGATGCTACCGATGAGGAGAAGGCTGCTGCCAAGAAGGCTGTGAAAGAGAGCCAGAAGGAGTTCACCAAGAAG
>CAMGIP010000161.1 GCA_946056155.1 uncultured Mediterranea sp.
AACATGACAGTATAAAAAATGACAGCTTTCCGATTCCATATTCACGGCAAATTCGTTAACAACTGCAAAAATATTCACAGTTCACAGTTCACAGTTTATTTTTCGGAGGGGGATGATATAATGAATAATTTTATAATGAATAAGTAATAATTGCCATGCGGAAGGACTTAATTGTTCATTAAAAACCTATCACGGTGCACTGTTATTTTTCAAAGGGAGGGGGTGCAGATTGCCCGAGAACTGCAGGTCGAAAGTATGAAATCTTACAATCCGTAAGCTCGCATGATGACACGTCTATTTTACAGAGTGTAATGACATCTCTTCAGGTGGTCAAATCCCTGATTCAAGTAAGGATGTTTTTCAACCGAAGAGTCCCTCCTTCATCCTACACACCTAATTATATATGCAGGACATCCCCGTGACCTACGCGGCCGTAAAAGAGATTCCAGGCGGCATTGGGGTGAATATCGGAGCGATTTTTGAGGAAAAGAGGGGAAAGAGAGATGAATTACGCGGTTTTTTACTACTTTTGCCCTCACAAAAGCAATAGAACCCTCATGAAAGCTAAAACTATATTCCTATTGATATGCGCCGCCATGGGTATCAACCTCTGGCTGTGCGGCTGCGGCGAGGACCGCTGGGCTGCCTACGCTACGCAAACTGCTACCGACCGGTGGATCGATGACTCCATGCGGGTGTGGTACTACTGGGCGGAGGAAATTCCCCATACCAACAAGCTCAACTATTTCCAGGCTCCGGCCACCTTCTTCAAAAGCCTGCTCTCCTCCCAAGACCGGTTCTCTACCATCGACAGCCTCAAAAGCGATGACGCAACGACGAAAGGGTTCACCCCCTCACGCACACGGAGCATTGCCTCACCGGAATGCAGCTACGGCATAGAGTATAACCTGATGCAGACGGATAATGACACCTATTTGGCACATGTGCTCTATTGTGTACCGGAAAGCCCGGCCGATGAGGCGGGAGTGATTAGAGGCGACTGGATCATGGCGCTCAACGGAGAGCCGCTGACCAAATCGAACTACATGAACCTGCTGGACGGTGGCGAGGTGGAAATCACAGTGGGCACCTACTCGGCTGAAAAAGAGGCGGTGGTAGCCTACAACGAGAATCCACGTAAACTGACGGCTGCAAGGGCGGTGGATGACAATCCGGTGCATTGCGTCAGGGCTTATGATGTAAATGGCACACAGGTGGGCTACCTCACCTATAATCACTTCAGCCGAGGACGATACAACGGAACGGAGTATGACGAAGCACTCCGAGAAGCTTCGGCCTGGTTGGCCTCCGTGAATGTGACCGAACTGGTGCTGGACCTGCGCTACAACAACGGCGGATATGTGAGCTGTGCCCAACTGCTCTGCACACTGCTGGCACCCCAGGAGGCTTTAGGTAAGGAACTGGCTACAATGGAATACAATAGCAGACAGGGCAACGCAAAGCTGATGATGGAGCCTTCGCTCGTGGGCAATGGGGCGAACCTGAACCTCAAACGACTCTTCGTCCTCACGGGCAAGGAGACGGCATCGGCATCGGAGCTGGTGATGAACTGCCTGAGCCCCTACATGGAGGTGATACAGATTGGAGCTACCACGGTGGGCAAGAACATGGGGGCACGCACCTTCGAGAATGAGGAGCAGATGGTGACCATGACTCCCCTGGTCTGTAAAATCTATAACTCTCTGGGCGAAAGCGACTACGAAAAGGGATTTGCCCCCGACTCCCCACTCCGCATCGACGAGAACCAGTACTTGGCCCACTTCCTCCCCTTCGGGGACCCGCAGGAGACTCTCCTCTCCACCGCCCTCTCACTGATTGCTGGCGGAAACGGCGACAACGATGGAAACCTCAGCGGAAGCAGCAACACTGCCAGGAGCATCAGCGGAAGCAGCAACACTGCCAGGAGCATTAGCGGAAGCGGCAACGCTGCCAAGAGCATCAGCGGAAGCAGCAACGCTGCCAAGAGCATCAGCGGAAGCGGTTCCCTTCCGGCTCCAGCAAAAGTAGGGCGCGAGGCCAACAGCTCACTCCAGCGATTCCGCAGCACAATGCTTGTGAGATAACGATGATATACCTCTTCAACCCCGACCACGAAATGGCGTTGGCCGAGCCGACGAACCATTACATCGCTCCAGATGCCATCAAGCAGATGAGCCGCGACCTATCCGCACTCCCCTTGTGGTTGGCAGAAGGGGAAGATGCTATCCTCGTGGAGCAACATCCCGATGAGGAGTTCCTGCAATCGATTCGACCGCTGTTCGGAGAAAAGACCTCCATACCCCGCCTGATAGCCACCGGAGAGTTGACAAAAGACGAACACATTGACCTTTGCGACCGGAAGAAACCCTCCATGCCCCGACTGCTGACGGCCGACCAACTGACAGCCCAAGAACTGGGAATGGAGGTGCAACCCTGGGGATGGGACCGGACAGTATGGACACGCCTGCAGAAGCTGGGATTCTACAGACTGCCCGACAAGAATCTGATACAGCAATGGACACAGATGCAGGGACGGGCAAGGATGTCTGAGTACGAAAATCAGCTGAGAGAGACCGGACTGAGCTGCGCCGTCGAAACCCGACACTTCTGTGCCCAAAGCTTTGAACAACTACAGGAGTTGGTAGAGGAACACCCCATACTGGGCAGACAGGGCTTTATCGTGAAGGAAAACTTCTCCAGTAGCGGACGAGGAATGCGCTGGTGCAGAGACGGCCGACTGCCCGAAAGCTGGAGAACGGGCATCACCCGTAGCTGTTGCAAGCAGGGAGGGGTCTGCATCGAACCCATCTACCACCGCATACTCGACTTTGCCATGGAGTTTGGCATGGGTAGTACCACATCTTCACCCCAAGGGTCTGCAGCAAACCGGCATGCAGAATTTTTGGGTTACTCTCTCTTTGAGACCACGGAATCAGGGGCCTACCTGAGCAATCGTCTGGAGAGCAACGGACAGATTCTCAGTAAGCTCACCTCCTATGTCAGCCTTGAAGCGTTGAAGGAGGTGGAAGTTTGCGTTGCCCGATGGCTCTCACAGATGCCGCCCCTTTCCGGACCCGTGGGCGTAGATATGATGATTTACCAGCTGCCGGACGGCTACGCAGTTCAACCCAAGAGCAATGCGGTTCATTCCGAGAGCAATGCGGTTCATTCCGAGAGCAATGCGGTTCATTCCGAGAGCAATACAGTTCATTCCGAGAGCAATGCAGTTCATCCCAAGGGCTGCGAGGTTCATCCCAATGACTATGCAATTCATCCCAATGTGGAGATCAATTTCCGCCCTACCATGGGACTGCTTGCCCGCCGTTTCACTGACCGTTTTCTGGCTCCCGGCAGCCGGGGCATTTTCGTTGTGGAAGGTTCTGCCTCGCACGAAGCGCTCGAGAAGCAGCATCAGAAGCACTCCCTCCTCCCCCCTCTCCACCTCAGCAACGGACGCATCCACTCGGGCTACCTCTCCCTCACCCCCATCACTCCCCTCTCCCGCTTCCGCGCCTACGTCCTCATCAAACCTGACCAACCGTAAACGGTTCTTTTTGACCCTATCCCGCACTCCCCTCCAAATCAACTCCTCTCAAAACCTCACCCTCCTCTTCTCCCAAAAGTTCACCCATCAGAGCACTTCATCCTCCCCCTGCCCCCAAAGTTCACCCTCATCAGAGCACCTCATCCTCCTCCTTTAAGCCCTTAAACATTAACAATATTTTGCAATCAAGTCATAATTTTGCAAACTCTACTTTGCAATTTATCAGAAAAGTAGTATCTTTGCCCCCTGATAAGCCGATAAGGAAGCAACAGAAGGAACGATGGAAGCATTTTACAGAACTCACGCATATCTTGTCGAACACACCAATGCACCGGTGCGCCGTGCGTTGATGGATGAGATTGACTGGAACGACCGTCTCATCGGCATCAAGGGCACTCGTGGCGTTGGGAAAACTACGTTCCTCCTTCAGTACGCCAAGGAGAAATTCGGCACAGACCGCTCCTGCCTCTTCATCAACATGAACAACTTCTACTTCTCGGACCACAGCATTGTGGATTTTGCCCGCGAGTTTCAACGGCGCGGTGGCCGGGTGCTGCTTATTGACCAGGTGTTCAAGCATCCGGGATGGAGCAAGGAGCTGAGAATGTGCTACGATGAGCTGCCTAACCTGAAAATTGTCTTTACAGGCTCGTCGGTGATGCGCCTCAAAGAGGAGAATACCGAACTCCGCGACATCGTCAAAAGCTACAACCTGAGAGGATTCTCCTTCCGCGAGTACCTGAACTTGCGCACGGGACTGAATCTCCCGCCCTTCACCCTCGAAGAGATACTCTCCAACCACGAATCGCTGGCACGAAAGGTACTGCAAAAAATCAGACCCGTGGAGTACCTACAGGAGTATCTGCACCACGGCTTCTACCCCTTCTTCCTCGAAAAACGGAACTTCAACGAAAATCTGCTGAAAACCATGAACATGATGGTGGAAGTGGATATCTTGCTTATCAAACAGATAGAACTGAAATACCTCTCCAAAATAAAAAAACTGCTCTACAAACTGGCTGTCGATGGACCGCAAGCACCCAACGTAAGCCAACTGGCAACGGATATACAGACGTCACGAGCTACCGTAATGAACTACATCAAGTATCTCACTGACGCACGACTCATCAACATGATTTTCCCATTGGGCGAAGAATTCCCCAAGAAACCGGCCAAAATCATGATGCACAACAGCAATCTCATGTATGCCATTTACCCCGTAAAGGTGGACACTCAGGATGTGCTGGAAACCTTCTTTGCCAACTCGCTCTGGAAGGACCATAAGGTGAACCGGGGAGACAAAAACAGCTCCTTCATCGTGGACGAACTGATGCCCTTCAAAATCTGCGTAGAGGGAGTGAAAATCAAGAACAATCCGGAAGTGACCTATGCGCTCCACAAAGCGGAGATAGGACGGGGCAATCAGATTCCCCTCTGGATGTTTGGTTTCCTCTATTGACCCCGAAGCAAAAAGTCACCTTCCCAAACGCGAAGAGGAAAGTAATGAGCATAAAAGAGAAGGAGGAGAGCCGAAGAAGAAAAAGGAAGGCAGAGAAGATTAAAGGAGGGAAGTCGAAGAAGAGAAAGGAAAGCTGAGAAGAATTAA
>CAMGIP010000162.1 GCA_946056155.1 uncultured Mediterranea sp.
GCAAGTACGGAAAGTCTAACACTGACACGGGATCAGTTGAGTCTCAGGTGGCATTGTTTTCCTACCGTATTGCTCGTCTGACTGAGCACATGAAGCTCAACAGAAAGGATTATAGTACTGAAAGAGCCTTGACCATGCTGGTAGGTAAACGCCGCTCACTCCTCAACTACCTGAAGGACCGCGACATCAACCGCTACCGTGCTATCGTTAAGGAACTTGGCTTGCGTAAGTAATCCGCTTACAGCACACCCAATTTACGTAGGGGCTTCCATCAGACAAGGATTGGAAGCCCCTATTGTTTTACAGCATGTACTCAAGAAAAGAGATACATCAGACACTGTACACCCCAATCAATAGACGAAAGTGTTAAAAACAGGGCCTTTTCCCAAGAATTTCAATAGAGAATAAGGCTGTTTTGAGAAATATTGATAACTTTGCAATGTTTAACGCTTGATATTTCCTTTGAGGAAGGCTCGCGGAGAGCAACTCACCGAAGGGAAGCTCACGAGAAGAGACTCACCCTAGAAGAGAGAGCCGTTGAACACAAGCAGTGATTGAATACATATTACACATATAATATATAATACGTATGCCGCAAGGTATATGGAAATAATAGACAGCTTATCCATGCAAACAGCCCAACACATAGCCAAAGCTCACAACCAGGATGAGGGCGCTCCCCAACCGGGAGGGTCGCTTGCCAACGTGGGTTACTATACCCTGTTGCTGCTCATCAAAATGATTGCTCACCTCCCGTTCAGGGTGCTCTACGCACTTTCGGACCTGATATATTTCCCACTCTACTACCTGATGCGCTATCGCCGGAATGTGGTGAGAAAGAATCTGGTGGAGTCATTTCCCGAGAAGAGCTTCAAAGAGATTATCGAAATTGAGAAGAAATTCTATCACTCCTTTGTGGATATCACCCTGGAAACCTGCAAGTTGGCCACCATATCCCCCGAAGAGATGAAGCAACGGATGCATTACACTGACACAGAGCGAGTAAATAGTCTGTTGGCTCAAGGAGAGAAACTATCGGTCTATATTGGCCATTTTGGCAACTGGGAGTGGCATTCCTCCATGAGTCTCTGGTTGGACAAACAGGCGGTGCCTGCACAGATATTCCATAAATTGCGCAGTAACGCTATGGACAGGCTGATGCATACGTTGCGCGAACGCTTCGGCCATATCTCGGTAGATATGCACCAGACAGCACGTTTCGTAGCCAATTCCACCACCGACACAAGACCCTACATCATCGGATTCATCGCTGACCAGTCTCCCAAGAAGCGGGAGTGCAAATACTACATGGAATTTCTCAACCATCAGGTTCCCGTACTCATAGGCACGGAGAAACTGACCAAACGATACGGCTATAAGGCCTTTTTCCTCAGCGTCAAGCGCATCCGAAGGGGATGGTATGAAGGCAAATATCTCCCCTTGAGTGAACACCCTGAAACCCTGCCCGATTACGAGCTCACCCAGCTCTATTACCAGGAGTTGGAGAAGGAGGTAAGACGGCAACCCGAGCTCTATTTGTGGAGTCATAACCGATTCAAACATGCCACTGGCTGTCTGACTCCTTCACAAGGAAACGGCAGCGAACGGCAAGGAGAGGAATAATCCATTCAATTCATCAACCAACACCCGATTTAATTATGGATATTGATTTTGTAATCACATGGGTTGACATGAACGATCCGAAGTGGCAAAGGGAATTCTATGCCCACAGCAAACATAAAGAGATTTCCAAGAACGGCAAATCAAAGGCACGCTTTAGGGACAACGGTTTCCTGAAGTATTGGTTCCGTGGGGTGGAGAAGTTTGCACCTTGGGTACGAAAGATCCATTTCATCACCACCGGACAGCTGCCCGAATGGCTCGATACCAATCATCCGAAACTCCATCTGGTACGGCATGAAGATTTCATTCCAAAACAGTTCCTGCCCACCTTCAATTCGGTGGTCATCGAGCGATATATCCACCGTATTCCGGACCTGCAGGAGCACTTTGTCTATTTCAACGACGACTTTTACATCATCAACCATCTCCCGCAGGAGCGGTTCTTCCTCAACGGCCTCCCGCGTGACATCGCCGTATTTACCTACAATCCTTCATGGTCGCAGTGGTACAAGCGCATCAAGAACAATATCCGCATCATCAACCGCCACTTCAACAAACGGGAGGTCATGGAGCAGTGGCACGACAAGTGGTTCGACAAAAGCTACGGCATGAAAGCCTGGCTCAACTACCTGCTACGCTACTACGGCAAATTTATCACGCTACGTACTCCTCACAATGCACAACCATTCCTAAAGAGTACCTTCGAGGAGGTGTGGGCCGCAGCGGGCAAGGAGCTCACAGAAACCTCGGTCAACAAGTTCCGAGCCTTGACCGACTATACACCCGAACTTTTCCGAGCCTGGCAGATCTGCAAGGGCAACTTCGAGCCATACAACACGTACAAGGACACCAAAATGTTTCCCCTGATGATTCGCGCCAAACAGGCTGAACAAGCCATCCGGGAACAGTCGCGTACACTCATCTGTCTGAACGACAACATCCATATCCGTCATTACGATATGGTGATGGAGAACCTGCGGAATGCTTTCCAGCACATCCTACCCGAAAAATCCACCTTTGAACGCTGATACGTCATGATCCATTCTACCCCATACACACCGAAAGTAGTTGTCTCTCTGACCTCCTTTCCCAAGGCTATTCCTTATGCGGTCAAGGCCATTCAGTCGGTTTTGGAGGGATCGGTACTGCCTGACAAATTGGTGCTTTACTTGGTCTCTGCCGAATTTGAGAAGGAGGGCCTTCCAGAGGAGCTGACCCGAATGGCAGACAGCCATCCCCTCTTTGAGATTCGCTATACAGACTGCAACCTCCGCTCCTACCTGAAGCTGATTCCCGCACTTACCGACTTTCCCGAAGATATTATCGTGACAGTGGATGATGACATCCATTACCACCCCCACCTGCTCCGCGACCTGCTTAAGTTACACAACGAAGTTCCTGATGCCATACTGTCCCATCGAGTCAGATGCGTCAGCATCGACAAGCCCTATAAGAAGTGGAAGAAATTCCATTGGTACGACTTCCTATTCAAGCGAATACACCGCGACTTCCGGAACCTGCAGACAGGGGTTGGCGGTGTGCTCTACCCACCCCATGCACTGAAGAAGGAGATGCTAGATGCAGAGCTTTTCACCCGTTTGGCTCCCAGCTGCGATGACATCTGGTTCTGGGCAGCTGCCGTGGCCAATGGTACTCCCGTGGTTCCCGTACCTTTCGGATGCAACAGACCGCGCGAACTGAATAAGCCGAGGTCTATCTCACTGATGACCATCAACTACAAAAGTGGCACCGACCACAACAAAAAAACCTTGGATGCCATACTGGAATACTTTCCGCAAATCAAGAATAGAATCCAATAATAAGACTCAACAGCATGATAGACATAGACTTAGTATATCCTTAGGTGGATGGCAACGACCCTAAATGGATAGCTAAACGTGATGCCACCATCGGCAAGCCGACCAACAGCGAGGTAAACTGCAAAGGGCGCTTCGTGGACAACGATGAGCTGAAGTACAGCCTGCGTTCTGTAGAGCGTTATGCCCCTTGGATACATAAGATTTTTATTGTCACTGACCAGCAGAAGCCCAAGTGGTTGGACACCTTCCACCCTAAGATTCAGATTGTCGATCATACCGAAATTATGCCCCGAGAGATTCTGCCCTGTTTCAATTCCGTCATCATCGAGCATCACATCCATCGGATACCGGGTCTGTCAGAGCATTTCATCTTTTCGAACGATGATATGTTTATCAATCGGCCGGTCACTCCCGAAACCTTCTTCGGCAAAGACCACCTCCCCATTGTACGGCTCAACTACCTCTATGTACGCAAGTATTTTGTCTGGTTCAAGCAGCATGTGCTTCGCCGTAGGCTCAACTCCTATGCCACGACCATCCACAATGCCGCTACACTGGTAGAGAAAAGGTTCGGCAACTACTATTACGGTCGGACACACCACAATATGGATGCCTACCTCAAAAGCAACTACAACCTGGCTCGTGAGCTCTTCCGCCCTGAGATTGATGCCACCTTGATGCACCACAAGCGCGAGGAAACTGACATCCAGCGTAACCTTTACTCCTACGTAGCTTTAGCAACCCATTGTGCACACAGGCAGTACGTCACACAGAAGACCTCATTCCGGCTGCGCATCGACAAGCACAAACTCTACCAGCAATTTCTCAAATATAACCCTATCTTTTTCTGCCTGAACGATTCTCAATACAGCAACGACTACGATCGACAATGCGCCAAAGAGTTCTTGAGCAAGTACTTCCCCGAGAAGTCTCAATTTGAAAAGTAAGGCTGATCTGCCAGCATTATCAGCAGCTGCAAAAATGACATAGAAACCTAAGGTAGTGTAAAAAATGATCTCCTATGGATTGATGAATTTACGAATAGGTATAGGAACATGCCCGTTCCATCACTTAAAAGAAAGCCCGAAGTTGATGCCTCGGGCTTTCTTTATGCTAAGGAGGTGCTTTATCCGAGCCTCATCGCTCAAAATCACCTCAGCAAAACCAACTATAACGCTTGCCCTCACGGAAAGCGAGAGGGAATGTACAATAAGTGCAGTACCGGAAACAGCGAGAATCTTACTGCATCACTGTAACGCATGGTGAAGCTCTGGAAAAAATCAAGGCCTCTCACTACTCATCTCAATTTCCATTTCACCGCCCGCCATCAGCTCCTCATGCGTAAAGAAGGGGGTTGAAAGCAAACGGTCGTTCAGCGTCACTTGCTTCACGTAGCGATGGTTCGGCGCATTATTCTTCACCTTGATAACAAACTCCCGATCCTTAGGCAGATGGATAGTCACCTCATCAAAAAGCGGACGACCGATGCTATAGACGGGCTTGCCGGGACATACCTGGTAGAATCCTATGGCATTGAGGATATACCAGGCCGACATCTGGCCGCAATCCTCATTGCCGCTCAGTCCATCGGG
>CAMGIP010000163.1 GCA_946056155.1 uncultured Mediterranea sp.
AAACCGAGAGATATGCAAAAAGATGCTTGCATATTTTTGTATATCCGAGGTGCAGCCTATCTTATCTAAAGATAATACAAACCGAATGCAAAAGAAAATGTGCTCGCGCATTTTTTTTGCTGAGGTGCAGTTTATCTTAGCTAAAGATGGTGTAGAGAGGGCATATCCCCCCACTCCCCGACCCGAAGCTGTTCCCCCGAGGGAGGCCCATCTCTCCGAAAACGGGCTCTGAGCCGGAACAGCGCAAATTTTTCTGCCCCAAGAATGCGGTATCTGAGAAAATCTGATTACTTTTGCCCGTCTAAAAAGAAACATCGGCAATGGCAGTAACCGAAGACAGAAGATTCACAAAGGCACAAGTCTATGCTCTCTTGGAAGGAGCCAAGGGCAAGACATTAGGTGAGGTTGACAAATCCCACCAGTTTGACCGTACCCTCAAAAGTGAAAAGATTACTGGCATAGCCGGTGACGTCATTGAGCAGTCTGTCTTTGGATACGAACGTGACAGCGACCAGGAGTGTGACATTGAGATTGATGGTGTGCTGACCGAGCTGAAGACCACAGGAGTGCGTGTACAGAAGGGAGACTTGAAGAATGTGAAGGGAAAAACAGGGAATGCCTATAATGCCTATCTCTGCGCCAAAGAGGGAATAAGCATTACCAGAGTGACTTTTGAACCAATCCCCCAGACAGACTTCCTGACCTCCCATTTTTGGAAGAAGTCTGAACATCTCCTGATAGTGTTCTACGAATACCAGTCCTACGAAGTGGTTCCTGCATCGGGCTATGCCAGGTTTCCCATCATCGATTATTGCTACAACTCATTCTCAGAAGCGGAGCAAGCCCAGTTGCGCAATGACTGGGAAATCGTGCGCGACCACCTGCTGAAGGTCTATGCAGACTATCCGGATTCCGAAAGCCGGAATGAACATCTTGAAGGTTTCACACACCTCCTCCGGCCAAATCTTCTGCTCATCGAACTAGTTCCAGGTTTCAAACGCAAGGCATCAGGCTTTTATCAGACACCAAGGTACAGACTGAAACGGACCTTTGTCGATTACATCGTACACGGCCATTTCGACAAGAGCCGGGCCCAGCATGAGATCATGCTGAAAGAGTCCTTCTCCAGTTTTGCCCAACTGGACGCACGTTGCCGTGCCCTATCCGGAAAGTACAAGGGGAAGACATTGCTGCAACTCAAGCAAATGCTCGGGATTGATACCGTTACCAAGGATATTGCTGCCCAATGTGTCATACGAATGTTTGGAACCGACTGCAATAGGCTCAACCAGATTGCAGACTTCACCAAAGCAGGCATCATAGCCAAGACCATTACTGTCACACCCGAAGGAGGCAGGACAGAAGACATGAAGCTCAAGCACATCGATTTCGAAGAGTGGGCCGACAGAGATGCGGACTTTGAAGACTCGGACATCTACAGCTATTTTTGCGAGCACAGCTTCCTCTGCCCTATCTTTTGCGAGTACGACAGTCAGGATTTTGGGAAGATCGTTTTTGAGGGATTCAAGCGTTTCGCGTTTGATGAGGAGTTCATAGAGAATGAGGTGAGGCGCACATGGGAAGATTCACGGAGACTGATTCACAGTAACGAGCTGGAATGGGAATATCTCTATGACAAAGATGGAAATAAGCGAAAAAACAGCAACGGTACCTACATGGGAGCCCCAAACTTTCCGAAGAGTTCGGAATATAAAGTTTTCTTCCGCGGTGGAGCCGATGTTTCCACAGAGAAGACAAGAACCGAATGTGTGAACGGCATCAGGATGTTGCCCCAGTACTTCTGGCTTAAAGGTTCATACATAGCAAAAAAATTACAGGAAATTCAATTCATTTAAGAAGAAATGCCAAGAAGAAACGATAATAAGATAAGGGTAGTGGAGCTGTTTGCCGGTGTGGGAGGGTTCCGCATCGGACTGGAAGGGGCCTCGGATGCCTATGAAACCATCTGGAACAACCAATGGGAACCCTCAACGGTCCATCAGGATGCCTCGTTGGTCTATAGGGCACGGTTCGGCTCCAAAGGACATATCAACAGGGATATCAATACCGTACCCACCGAAGATATTCCCGACCATGACCTGCTGGTGGGAGGGTTCCCCTGTCAGGACTACTCTGTCGCCTCCACGCTCAGCCGCTCCGGCGGTATTGAGGGCAAGAAGGGGGTGCTGTGGTGGCAAATCTACCGCATCCTTGAAGAGAAGGGCGAGAACCGCCCCAACTACATCTTCTTTGAGAATGTTGACCGCCTGCTGGGTTCTCCGGCCAAGCAGCGGGGCCGCGACTTTGCCATCATACTTGCCTCGCTCGCCGACCTTGGCTATACCGTTGAGTGGCGTGTCATCAATGCCGCCGAATACGGTATGCCGCAGCGCCGCCGCCGTACCTATATCGTTGGCTACAGAGAGGGGGCTCACGTGGCCAATCAAGTACAGGAACTGAAAGATTGGGTGCTTTACGAAGGTGTGCTGGCCAAAGCATTCCCCTTCAGACCCAAAGATAATACGCTTTCCGAATTTGACATTGAGGGTGCCATCAAGGAGGTGTCCGACAATTTCAACAGGGGTTGCAAAGAGAGCCCGTTCGGAACTGCGGGCATCATGCGCAACCGCCACGTCTATTCCATTGACGCAGAGGCTATCTATGAGGGTCCAGCCATGACGCTTGGGGGCAATATCGTTGATGAATCCCTCGTACCTGAGGAGTTCTTCATTCCGGACAATGAAGTGGCAAAGTGGGAGTATGAAAAGGGGGCAAAGAAAATTGAACGCACTTCGAAAGAGGGATTCTCATACATCTTCTCTGAAGGAGGAATGGCATTCCCCGACCCGCTGGACAAGCCGTCACGGACCATCATTACAGGCGAAGGAGGGGCGAGTGCATCCCGCTTCAAGCATGTCATACTCACTCCCTCTGGCCGCTACCGCCGTCTGATACCTCTTGAACTGGAACGCCTGAACATGTTTCCGGACAACCATACCTATCACCCTGACGTGACGGATGGCCGCAGGGCATTCCTGATGGGAAACGCATTGGTCTGCGGTATCGTTCAACAGATTGGCAAGAGCCTCTACCGCTTCATCTACGAGAAGGAGCCTGTTTCCACACATCCCATTGATACTCAGCGGGATGCCCTACCCAAGCTGAGCCTTGACCTGTTTGCTGGCCTGGAACCGGAACTCAAGGTCAACAAGCCCAAGAAGAGTTACACCCTGGATATGACAAAGAGTCTCCTCATCGGTTATGTAAAAGAGGACAACAAAGCGTATTTCCTCGATGGCGGTCAGACAAAGATTTACTATACGGGCAAAGTAAAGGGATTCCCGTCAACCGTTGCGCTCAACAAACTCTTCTACTTCATGCCATACATCAAGGGAAAGGGCGTAAAGGACCTCTACCTAATACGCATTGCACGCATTGGAAGCAAGGCAGAAGTTCATCAGGAATCGGAGGATAGGGACCCGCGACTTGTATTCGAACTGGAGTATCTGGAGAGCCTGCCTAACTACGTGATGATAAAACCGAACATTTTCAACACGTATCGGGACACGCTGCTCGGAAAGGTGATGGGTGACTTTGTTTGATTATTTTAACCAAGCCCAATGATTCATTATTCTTTAAAGAATCATTCATATCTAAAGATAGTGCAAACCTTAACACCTTACCACCTTAACTCCTTACTTTCACTATGATTTCACCCTCATCCCCCTTTGCTCACCCATCATCGGTTGAGCAGTTAGCCTCTCTAAAGGCCATCCGCGAGTAGCTCCCGTTGCTTTCACAATAGGCATACGTCAATCACCCATAAGGTCGGTAAGCAGGGGAGCCAGCAGTTGGGCATACCGCATGAAGCCAAGGTCGGTAAAGTGGATGCCATCCACACAGGCCTCACCGTCCTCCCCAATCATCTGCTCCGAGGAGAGGAAATGGAGATTGCGGTCGCCCTGACGTCTGAGCGTCTCATAGAGAGACCTTATCCTGGCATTCTTGCTTCGCACCTCTTCGGCCATCTGCGTGTTGAGCCAGATGTGGGTAAACCGGGGATCCTCCACCAACAGAATGGGCGTATGGGGATGGGCAGCGCGAATGCGGCCGATAAAGGCTTCGGCCCGCTCATCCATCTGCTGAACCGTAGCATTGGGCACGAAATCAAGCACATAGACCGATGCGTCAACCGATGCAATGAGGTCGGCAATCTCCAGGTCCAACTGTCCGTTGCCGCTAAAGCCAAGGTTGATGCACTCCCGTTGGAGCCATCGCTCCAGGATGTTGGTATGGGCCATTCCCGGACGGGAGGCACAACCGCCCTGGAGAATGCTGGTGCCGTAGAAGAGGAGAGGCTTGCCGCATCGGGGCAGACTGACGGCAGGTGGCCCGATGAGAGCGAGCGAATCGACTCCAATCTCCAAAGCTACGGGACCGTCGTAGAGGGGCAGAAAGAGAAGATACTCTCTCATCTCGGGGCTCATCTGGCTGACCAGTGTAGCCGTAGTCTGCTTGCCCGAAGGTCGCCCACTTCCGGCAAAACGCCAGCGGTCACCGTCGAGGCAGTAGAGGTCCAGTCCGCAGATGCCTGTGGGAGTCATGTGGTTCATACGGAAATTGTTGCGCGTCTCCCATCGAGCTTTGATCTGGGTGGAGTTCGAGCGAAATCGGAGAGCCAGTCCGGCACTGTTCCTACCTAACTCCCAAAGAGGTCTCCGTGAGACCTGCTGACAGGAGTCGGGCAGACGTTCATAACGAGTAAGCGTCTGACTGGTAGCTTTGCCCAAGAGGGGAAAAACCGAAGCATCATGAAATACAACTTGCGCCTGTAGCTGCATGATGCCTACAAACAAACAGACCAGTAGCAGAAACCAAAAATTAACTTTATTCATCATATCATCATCCGTTAGCGGTTTTTAAATGCGTGCCTCCGACTTGCCGTATAGTTTCTCCCCCTCAGCGATGAAGTCCTCCAACGCATGGTCAAGGGTGTATGGTTGGA
>CAMGIP010000164.1 GCA_946056155.1 uncultured Mediterranea sp.
ACCCATTGGTAGAGGTAGAGTTCCTTGTAGCGGTCATTCTTCTTGATCATGAGATCCAATGAGGCAAGGCTGTTTTCGTAGCCGGTAAGTTCGTTGTGGAGCTGCTCGTCGTGCACAGCCAGCCGTTTGATCTCCTCCTCCCGCTCGCGGCGGAGGAGCGTGCAGACAGGTAGAAGCAGACGCATCACCACATTATCCAGCAGATGGTGACCTTGAATATAGAGGTAGGTAGTTTCAGGTGTAAGTCCGAGTGAGACGAGTTCGTTCCCCAGTTGCTCCACCTTCTCCACCAGTTCGGGAAACTGACGCTGCAAAGCCTCCTGCTTGCGCTGGACGTTTCGGCTAAGCCTATCCAATGCAGCCTCGGGATTCTTGAGGCTCACCTCAAAAAGGCGGGTGGCCGAGTTGAAGTCGCAGAGGGGGAAGGTATGCGTATCGTGCTGCCTATAGAACCAGATATTCCAAAGGAAGAGGGTATAGACTATCCGGGAATAGCTGCGCAGGAAAGCCTCAAAGTCCAGTACAGGACGGTCATTGAGGGTACAACTGACGCATATCTCGTGCAGACTCTCGGCAAAGCATTGGTAGTTTTCAATGGCATAGGCATAAGTCTGGAAGATGTAGGGATTGTGATTAATCTTGCGCGAAGTAGTGGTAGCATCCTGCAAGAGGAAATCATAGTCACTGTCCACACAAGCTATCATGCTGCTCCCTAACGAGTCTGAGTCAAGCGTATTCATCAGCACCATCTTCTTCCCCTTGGAGAGGGAAGTAGAAGAGGGAAGCATCACTTGGAAATAGCGGTCATCATTCTCAAACTCAGAGAGAATAGACCGCCAAAAGGCGATATCGTCATAGCTCTCCACATAGGCCACGATGCGACGGCGGCCCCGGTGTGAGTTGAGACGGTTGGCGGCATTCAGATAAGCCGAATTGAGATTATTTCGAAGGGAAGAAGGCATAGCTATAGCATTTTCATTCAGGTCACAGACTCATCAGATCAAGAACTCAGAGTCACACCTCGGGGGCGATTCCGTTCGCTTCTGAGGAGATTTCGCTCACTTCGGTTACGGCATCCATCCACCCTTCCATGATGACGGCAGGTGAGTGGGTGGTAAGAATCAGCTGCAGGTTGGGATTGAGCCTTCGAATCATGCTGATCAGCTTCTGCTGCCAGTCGATATGGAGCGAAGCCTCCGGTTCATCCATGAAGAGGACACAATGGTCGCCGTCACGCACCAGTACGGTCAGCAAGATGACGAGCATCTGCTTCTCCCCGGACGAGAGTTTGAAAGGGAGGAGCCGTTCGCCGTTCTGGAAGAAGACAATCTCATTGCTCCGGCGGTCGATGCGCTTCCCCGTATAGCCGAAGAGTTCGTCTATTAGGTCCTGGAAGAGCCGTTTGGGTAGAGAGAGGGAGGCAGCCTTCGCCCGTTCCTGTTCATCATCGCTGCTGAGCAGTTCTATCATCCGGTTGCCAATCTTGACCTGATAGTCCAGGTATCGCCGTTGGAGAAGATAGAGTTGCCAATCAAGTTCAGACTTGACGTTGGGGTCAGCCATGCGCGCGGTAAAGTCGCCCATAATCAGCGGACGGTCGTAACTGCGTATGACATCAAAAGGAATGAAGGTAGCCTTTGGATTGTCGAAAAAGAGGTGTACACCATCATGAGGCACGCTCTTGGCCTCCCCCGTAATCTGCTCCAGATAATTGACAGAGCGGTTGAGAATGGTGGTCTTCCCCACCCCGTTGATTCCAGAGAGAATATTGACATCGGGGCGCAAATCCCAGGCTATGTCGTATCGGTTCCACAGCTTATGAATCTCGATACGCTGGATATAATTGGCTTGTATTTCCATAGTGCTACAGATATATCGTTCCATACTGCGATGTAAAAGTCACCACAAATATAGGTATTATTTGGAGAAACCACTATCTTTGCTCCCTAATTTATTGCTCTTGGGTCGAAAAGTTGGATTTTGCCGACCGGAGAGCCTGATATTCACTTATAAAAAAAGACTACTCATGGAGAATAAAGAAGCAGAAAACAAGTACATTACCATGGCTTACAAGCTGTACACCATTGACGAAGAGGGACGTGACTTCACGGAAGAGGCTCCAGCTGCCCACCCTTTCATGTTCATCTCGGGTCTCGGCATGACCTTAGACGATTTTGAAAAGAATGTAGTAGCTTTGGAGAAGGGTGCAAAGTTTGACTTCACCCTCACCGCCGAGCAGGCCTATGGCGACTACGATGATGAGAATGTGATAGACCTGCCCAAACAGGTGTTCCTCATCGATGGCAAGTTTGACGAGAAGCGGTTTGCACCGGGCGTAGTAGTGCCTCTGATGACGGCTGAAGGCCAGCAGATCAACGGCAGTGTGGTAGAGGTCAAGGAGGATGTCGTGGTCATGGACATGAACCATCCCTTAGCTGGCTGTGCCCTGAACTTCGTAGGTGAGATAATTGAGAACCGTCCCGCTACTCCGGCCGAGATCAGCGATGTGCTGCGAAGCATGAGCGGTGGATGCGGTGGACATTGCGGAGGCTGCGGAGGCGACTGCGGAAGCGGATGCAACTGCGGAGGTGACTGCTGCGACTAAACTTTCCATACGGTAGAGAATGGCCAAGGAAAAGAGAGTTTACGTCTGTCAGAACTGCGGACAGGAGCAACCCAAGTGGGTGGGCAGATGCCCTTCGTGCGGAGCATGGAACAGCTTTGCCGAGGAGCTGGTGAGGAAGGAGTCTCCTTCCTTGCGACCTGCTGTGGATTTCTCTGAGGGGAGGGAAGGTAAACCCCGCCCTCTGCCTTTGACAGATATTGAGGTGAGCGCAGAGAGCCGCATAGACCTTCATGATGTAGAGCTCAACCGGGTGCTGGGCGGTGGACTGGTACCGGGCTCGTTGGTACTGCTGGGCGGAGAACCAGGTATCGGCAAGAGCACATTAGTACTCCAGACCGTCATGCGAATGAGGGAGAAACGGATTCTCTACGTGAGCGGTGAGGAGAGCGCACGCCAAATCAAGCTGCGAGCCGACCGGCTGACAGACCAGCCGTCGGAACAATGCTTCATTCTTTGCGAAACCTCTTTGGAGCAGATCTTCACCCACATCAAGAATGTGCGGCCTGAACTGGTCATCATCGACTCCATACAGACACTCTCCACTGAGGTGGCAGAATCGTCACCGGGTAGCATCACACAGGTGCGTGAGTGTGCAGCGGCCATCCTGCGCTATGCCAAGGAGAGCCACACCCCGGTCATCCTCATCGGACACATCACCAAAGAGGGTAGTCTGGCTGGCCCCAAGATTCTGGAGCATATCGTAGATACGGTCTTGCAGTTCGAGGGCGACCAGCACTACATGTACCGCATCCTTCGCAGCATCAAGAACCGCTTTGGCAGCACGGCAGAACTGGGCATATATGAGATGCGCCAAAACGGGCTCCGCATCGTAGAGAATCCCTCGGAACTGCTGCTGAGCCAAGATCATGAGGGGATGAGCGGTATCGCGGTAGCCTCAGCCATCGAGGGCATCCGCCCGTTTCTCATCGAGACGCAGGCATTGGTGAGCAGTGCCGTCTATGGCAATCCGCAGCGGTCGGCCACAGGCTTTGACCTCCGCCGCATGAACATGCTGCTTGCCGTATTGGAGAAGCGGGTAGGCTTCAAACTGGGACAGAAGGATGTCTTTCTGAACATTGCCGGTGGTCTGCGTGTAAACGATACCGCCATAGACCTTGCCGTCATCAGTGCCATACTGAGCAGCAACATGGATGTGGCCATCGACACACAGACCTGTATGGCGGGCGAGGTGGGACTTTCGGGAGAGATACGCCCCGTGAGTCGCATCGAGCAACGCATCGGTGAAGCGGAAAAGCTGGGATTCAAGCAGTTTATCCTTCCCCACCACAACCTCCAGGGACTGAAGGGCTCTGCTATGAAGATTGAGCTGATACCCGTCAGAAAAGTGGAGGAGGCCTTCCGTGCCCTCTTCGGATAACGATTTGCAGCTGTTGCAGACAAGAAAATGACTGTAAAGCCCTCAGACACAGGGGAAGTGCTGCAAAGCGAGGGGGAGAGAGCTGTTGCAGACAAGAAAATGACTGTAAAGCCCTCAGACACAGGGGAAGTGCTGCAAAACGAGGGGGAGAGAGCAGTTGCAGACAAGAAAATGGCTGTAAAGTCCTCAGACACAGGGGAAGTAGTGCAAAACGAGGGGGAGAGAGCTGTTGCAGACAAGAAAATGGCTGTAAAGGCCTCAGATATAAGGGAAAGAGTTGTGAGCAGAGATAAGGTCCGTTAACCCAATTGTCAGTTACTGGTTGAACATCGAAAGGTAGTGAACCTCATCTGCTCAATGAAAATAATAAATTGGAAAAATGATTCAGGAATATACCCTCCGGGTTACCCCCGAGATTGCTGCCAACGAGCAGCAGCTGAAAAACTATTTGATTCGTGAGCATGGGGTGGACGCCAAGCGGCTGACAGCCGTACGCATCCTCAAGCGGAGCATAGACGCTCGTCAGCGCACCATCTTCGTCAACCTCTCCGTCCGGGTCTTTCTCAACGAGATGCCGGACAAGACAGCGTATCTCCCTACCCACTATCCATCGGTAGAGGGCAAACCGCAGGTCGTGGTAGTGGGAGCAGGACCCGGAGGACTGTTTGCCGCTCTTCGTCTCATCGAGCTGGGTCTGCGCCCCATCGTGGTGGAGAGAGGCAAGAACGTACGCGACCGCAAGCGCGATATCGCCCTCATTGGCCGCGAACAGAGCGTCAATCCGGAATCCAACTACAGTTTCGGCGAGGGAGGTGCCGGTGCCTACAGCGACGGCAAGCTCTATACCCGCAGCAAGAAGCGGGGCAA
>CAMGIP010000165.1 GCA_946056155.1 uncultured Mediterranea sp.
TTCTGCAAACGAATGTATTCCGCCAACAGAAAGAATTTCTGCAAACGAACTTATCCCGCTGAAGGAAAGAGATTCTGCAAACGAATGTATCCCGCTGAGCAAATCCCTTACAGCGAGCGCGACACAAAGAGTAACCGAAACCATTATTGGGTAATGATTTCGTTACCGGTCTCCGTAATCAGAATCTGGCTCTCCCATTGGGCAGAGGGGAGTCCATCGTCTGTGCAGACGGTCCAGCCATCCTCCTCATCGATGAAGATCTCCTTGCGTCCCATATTGATCATCGGTTCGATGGTGAAGGTCATGCCCGGAACGAGCAACATACCGGAGCCTTTGCGACCCACATGCTCCACATCGGGCTCTTCGTGGAACTTCACTCCGCAGCCGTGGCCGCAGAACTCACGCACCACGCTATAGCCATTCTTCTCGGCATGGGCCTGAATGGCGGCTCCGATGTCGCCAAGGCGTGCCCAGGGCTGTGCAGCCTGTATGCCGAGGTCGCGGCACTCGCGGGTCACCTCCACCAAACGGCGAACTTCGGGAGAGACCTCACCAATCATGAACATACGGGAGGCATCACTATAGTAACCCTTATAGATGGTAGAGACATCCACATTGACGATGTCTCCGCTCTTGAGTATCTCATGAGGAGAGGGAATGCCGTGGCACACCACCTCATTAATGCTGGTGCAGACGCAACGGGGATAACCCTCGTAGAGGAAGTCAGCGGGAATGGCTCCATGGTCGGTCGTGAAGGCATAGACCAGATGGTCGATTTCCGAGGTGGGCATCCCTTCGTGAATCTGTTCCGAAAGAAAATCAAGCAGAGCCGTATTGATGGCTGCACTTTCGCGAATACCCCGGAGTTGCTCCTCGGTACGAATCAGGTTCTTCATCGGGAGCTTAATGCCCTGTTTCTTAAACTGCTGGAGTTTCTCCTCCGCCTCATCTGAATAGTTCTTTGGCAGGAATCTGCTGCCGTGCATAAATTTCTTCATCGTTGTTTCCTCTTATTTCGGTCTGCAAAGGTAGGTAAAATCGATGAGATTCTGCATCAGCAGGATAAAAAATCCACTATGAGCAGGCGAATGAACCTGCCCATAGTGGAGTGAAAGCATGTCTGCCACATGCCCTTGTAGAGCATATAAATGCTATATGATCAGTCGTTGGTCAAGCAAAGATGTCGCTCCGCTCGATGTAGGCGATGACATCACCCTTGTTGACCACAGCGCCCTGCTTGGCGCAGACCTCTACCACGCGACCCGTGAAGCCAGTGAGTACGGGTTCGTATTCGCCCCACGGGGTGCTGATGTAGCAGAAGACCTGGTCGTGCTGGTACTTGCAGCCGATGAAGGGGGCGGTGGAGGGGCCCTCTACCGATACTTCCCACAGAATCTGTCCCTTGGAAGGAGCAATGACGGGGTCGGCCTTGGCCCGCTTGAGCTTGAGTATCTCCTCTGTGGAAAAACCTCCCTTGGCCAACGCTGCATCCTTGGCCCGCTGCAGGTCATCCTCGAAGCGCTTCTTGGCTACACCACTCTTGTAGTCGCGGTACTGGCGGTCGTGCATGGCCAGCTCGAAGAGTTCCTCATCGTCCGGACCATACTCCCATCCCTTCTCGTCCATCTCCTTTCGGTATTCATCCAGCGCATCGGGATAGTTGAGCTGCGGGTCGGTATCGACAAATTCGTACCCCTTCTGTTTGGCCAGTTCCACGATTTCGGGAGCCAACGGGCCGGGAAGCCGTCCGCTCTTGCCGAGTATCATGTCCCAAGTATGGTTGTCAATCATGGTGAATCGTTCCTCACCCTTGACCTGCTGCATCACATTCATCAGCGCCACGTTCTTGACATACTGGCTGAAGGGAGTAACCAAAGGAGGATAACCCAGCTTGGGCCATACATATTCCACTTCATCGAAGAGCATCACAAGCAGGTCGTCAAGGCTCAGCTCGGGCTGGTTCTTGCTCTTGAGTATCAGGTTGATACCGGAGTGCACTCCCTTGAGGTCAGCCATCATCGAACCCATCATACCACCAGGCAGTCCGCACTTGAGGAGCAGCGAGGAGGTGTGTTTGTTGGTGGGATCCATGAAGTAGCCGAGGAAGTCATCAATGAAGGACTGCGTCATGGCACGTGCCTTCATGTAGGCCTTCATATTGATTTCGGGTACGTCAAAACCTTTGTCCTTGAGCATGGCCTGTACGGAGATGACATCGGGATGGACCTTACCCCAGGACATCGGCTCCATGGCCACGTCAATGATGTCGGCACCATTCTCGCACACCTCCAGGATGGAGGCCATGGAGAGGCCGGGACCGGTATGGCCGTGGTACTGGATAATCACCTCGGGGTGGTGGCTCTTGATGTTCTTGACCAACTGGCCAAGCATACCCGGACGACCGATGCCTGCCATATCCTTGAGACAGATTTCGGGGGCTCCGGCTGCTATGAGTTCGTCAGCAATGCGGGTATAGTACTCCACGGTATGTACGGGAGAGTAGGTGATACAGAGGGTAGCCTGCGGAATCATGCCGGCCTCCAGAGCGTACTTGATGGAGGGGATGATGTTGCGGGTCTCATTCAGGCCGCAGAAGATACGTGTGATATCCACCCCTTGGGCATGCTTCACCTTATACATCAGCCGACGAACATCGGCAGGTACGGGATACATGCGCAAAGCATTCAGACCGCGGTCAAGCATGTGGGTCTGGATGCCCGCCTCGTGGAAGGGTTTGGTAAAGGCGCGGACGGCCACGTTGGGATTTTCGCCATAGAGCAGATTGACCTGTTCAAAGGCTCCGCCATTGGTTTCCACACGGGCAAAGCAGCCCATCTCAATGATTAAAGGTGCAATCTGCACCAACTGGTCCACACGGGGCTGATACTTGCCCGATGACTGCCACATGTCTCGATATACGAGGCTGAATTTGATTGCTTTCTTCATAGCAACTAGAATAATAGGAGATTGGTCTATGCTTATACTAATGAGTTGCATCTACCATCGTATGATAAATGCAACGCAAAAATAAAAGGTTTTTATGAGATAAAAACAATCTTGGGCCACTTTTTATCGTCCCCAAATAGATGTTTCATATCATGTTTTTCAACCCTATACGGAATTTGCTAATCTCGAAAGGATAACTTATCTTTGCTCCCAAATTGCAGCTCGCCAAAAGTGAGGCATCCGGGAACTCATTGGACCGCCTGCAGCCGATGGAAAAACCGGAAGAGAGGGAGTCAGAAGTGAGCTGAAGAATCAACCAACGGACTTCTTGCAGGAGCGAGCTGCAAAGAGCAGGACAATCAGGAAGCCGGCCAAAGGGATAAGGAAGGGAAGCACCAATTGGCCTGAGTCGGCTATCAACCCCATGAAGAAGAAGGCGCATCCGCCTACGGGGGTCATCATCAGCAGGGAGGAGGCCCGCTTCTTGGAGACACCACTCAAACCGGTCAGCGAAAGGCTGAAGATAGTGGGGAACATGATGGACTCACAGGCGAAGTTGAGCAACAGGGCATAGGTGGATAGACTGCCTCCCAAAAGAATCAGCAACATACATACCACACTTCCTATAGCGCAGGCGGTAAGCACTACAGCGGGGCGAATGCGCTGCATCAGCCAGGCGCCTACGAAACGGCCTACCATGAAGATGCCCAACGCAAAAGAGAGCAGCCGGGAGGCCTCGACTTTGTCGGTATAGCCTTCGCCGGTGAGGAAGAGGACGAAATAGCTGTTGATGCTGATTTCGGCTACCTCGTAGGCCAACAGGGCGGCCAGTCCCAAAAAGAAGTAGGGGGAGAGGGAGACACGGGCAGATGCTGCAACCGGCTGAATCCCTGCGGAAGCGTGAACCTCTGCAGAAGAATGAGCCTCTGCAGAAGCGTGAACCTCTGCAGAAGGATGAGCCTCTGCGGAAGCGTGAACCCCTGCAGAAGGATGAGCCTCTGCGGAAACGTGAACCGATGAGGTGGACTGTGCCTCAGCTTGCTCTTCGTTGGCGGTAGTGACTTCGGGCAACTTGACGAGGGAGAAGATGACTGCTACCGCAAGCACCACAAACCCCATCCAGAGGTAGGGCATGGCGATGTCTCCACCTCCGGTAAAGAGGTAGGCACCCACTAAAGCGGGGGCAAGCATGGAGCCCAAACCGTTGAAGGACTGGGCCATATTGAGGCGCGAAGTGGCGGTTTCCCGAGCACCCAACTCCGTAACATAGGGGTTGGCCGAAGTCTCCAAGAAGGCGAGTCCTACGCCAATGATGAAGAGACAGCCGATGAAGGCGGGGAAGGGATTCCATTGTTGACCCGGGATAAAGAGGAAGGCACCCAGGGCAAAAAGCAGCAGTCCAGTCACAACACCTCGGCGATAACCGAAACGGGAGATGTAGAGTCCCGCAGGTACAGCGGAGATAAAGTAGGCCAGAAAGGTGATGACCTGAATCCAGGAGGACTGGGCGATGCTGATGTTCATCTCATCGCGGAAATGCTGATTGGCCACATCCAGTATGGAACGGGCAAAGCCCCAAAGGAAAAAGAGGCTGGTAATCAGCGCAAAGGGCAACAGGTATTTACGGGTAGTCAGTTTCATGATGATGGATTTTTGTTAAAAGGCTCTTGCAACTTATAATTTATAATTAATAATTTACAATCGAGTTGAATGGCTCTTTCCATTGATAATATACGAGTCATAATTGAGCGAACGAACTCTCAACTGATTATATATAGTTTATCATTTATAATTGAGTTGACGAAGCCTTTTCAATTTGTAATTAGTTGATGAGGCCTTTTCAATTTGTAATTAGTTGACGAGGCCTTTTCAATTTGTACTTAGTTGATGAGGCCTTTTCA
>CAMGIP010000166.1 GCA_946056155.1 uncultured Mediterranea sp.
CAAGCCCTCTTTGCCGAACTGGTTTGAAGCCTTCTCGCTGTTGGAGAGCCTTGTAGAAAAGATGAGAACAAAAGGGAAGAAAGTATTGTTTATCGACGAGATGCCTTGGATAGACTCGGTCAAATCAGATTTCGTGCCTGCTCTGGAACTCTTCTGGAACGGATGGGCCAATATGCGTAATGATATTGTGCTTATAGCCTGTGGGTCGGCCACATCTTGGATGGTTGATAAGATGTTTCACAATAAGGGGGGGCTGTTCAATCGCGTTTCCCGTCATCTCTACCTGCGTCCGTTCAATCTTCATGAGGTAGAAGCACTACTCGAAAGTCAAGGATTCACATGGGACCGGTATCAGATAGCCCAATGCTACATGACGCTGGGCGGAGTTCCGTTCTACTATACGTTGCTCAATCGAGGGGAGAGCCTCAGTCAGAATATTGACCGACTGTTCTTCTCTTCAGCCCACGCCCCTTTGCGGATGGAATACGATGAGCTCTATGCTGCCCTTTTCAAAAACCCCGCACGCTATATATCGATAGTCAAGCTACTGGTATCCAAACGTAATGGTATGACTCGCAACGAAATCATGGATCAGTGCGGGTTTGGTGGTTCCATGCTCAGCAAGATTCTTAGCGACCTGGAAAGGTGCGACTTCATTTTCGGTTATGCCCAATATGGTAATAAGAGTAAGAATACGCTCTACAGAATTAAAGATTTCTATACCTTATTCTATTATAAGTTTGTGGATGGCGAAGAGGGCAGGGACGGCTGCCGATGGTCGCACATACAGCAGTCGCAGCAAGTTAAGAGCTGGCAAGGCTATAGCTTTGAGTTGCTCGCCCTGCTCCACTTAGACGAAATCAAAAATAAGTTGCATATCGATGTCATCAGCAACAGGAGCAGTTCATGGCGTTCGGCAGATCCAGAAAGTCCTGTTCAGATTGACTTAGTCATTGAGCGAGCTGACCGCATCATCAACCTCTGTGAGATAAAGTTCTCCTCCTTGCCCTACGTCATCGACAAAGCCTACGAAAAGCACCTGCGCAACCGCATGGCCATCTTCCGTGAGCAGACAAGTTGTCGCTACGGCACCCAGCTCACCCTAATCACGACCTTTGGAGTGTTGCACAACAAGCATTACAGCGTGGTGGATACCGAGGTCACGCTGGATGATTTGTTCTGAAGAGTATCCATCAATTTATGACACTGCGGTGAAAATTAGTACAATTGCTTTGAATTTCTCCTTACGAACAGTTGTAATTTTTAGAAATTGCTAAAATTTCACCTGGTATTTGGTGTGGTTTACCTTTTCCTATATTTTTGTGGCGCTTATGGGGTGGCTGGCAGCAGGTGCCTCAGAGCCGCAGAAGGGTGATAGCCGCTATGCAGCTTTCCATCCTGCGAGACTTTATGGATAGAAAGGTTTAACTATTGGGCGAAGCATGATATGAATAGACAGATAGTAGAGACTGGGTTACGAGGTGTCAGCAAGGAGCTACGGGTAGTGGTGCTGATTCTGCTGTTGGGGCTTTGCGGAGGCGTGAGCCGGGCTCAGTCGTTGCAGACGACGGATGGCGTGAAGCATGGAGAGGTGGATTTCTCTGCCGGACTCAATACGGATGGTTATGAGGTGGAGATGGGTGTAGCCTACTTCCCTATACAGTACATGGGCATCAAGTCACAGATTGGTTTCGCGGGCGAGCTGAAGGCGTTGGAAGATTGGGGATTGGACGAAGAGGAGTCGGGGCACCACTATGCGGTACGGTTCAAGTTCATGCCGTCGGTTGTTGTGCGTTCGCCCATGTTGCTAAACTGGAAGCAGCAAGAGGCTGGCCTCTATCTTTTCGCTGAGCCAGGGGTGGTGTTTTCGCCGGGTGCATCAGGTAGTAAGGGTGCAAAGGTGGTGACCTGGAAACTGCGAACTGGCATCACGATGCAGTTTGACCGGATGATGATTTTTGTAGGTTATGGCATCTCTGATTTCAGTCTCTACTCCGGAAGACCATACAATTATCACGGCTTGCCTTATAACGATAATCACACTACTCACTCCGTATTCATCGGCACGGCCTACAAATTCTGACCTGCTGTCTTTTCCTGATTTCACTGGCTCTTATGCAATTTAGTTGAATACCTCCTTCTGACGCTGTAGGGGCAAGGTCAACTAAATTGAAGAAGAACCACCTATATCAGTATAAGACACCGTTCGGGAATCCAGATGTATCGAAGATGTAGCGGAGGAGCATCTTAGTAACTTTTCAGAGGATATATACTTCTCCGGCCAAGTAATATATACTCCTTTTGAAAGTTAATACTACTCCTTTGGCCAAGTAATATATACTTCTCTGAAAAGGGGTATTTATTTATATGAGTAAAGAATAGAATCATTAGGAGATGAATACCTTATGCTATTCGTCTTGCTTGGTCAATACAGCTCTTTCAAGTAACCTTTTTCGCTTATTCTTATGGCTATCCACCAGGGTGGTTAGCGTTATTCACCCGTGTGGTTAGCTTTATTCACCTTCGTGGATAGCTTTAACCACCCGGGTGGATAGACAAAAGGACAATAAACCAAAGGTTATCACATCAGTTTCCGTACGGCACGTCGTTTAGCAACCTGAGTCTAACTGAATCTTCTGAAGCTGTATCTGCGTCGTGAAGGAATAGTGAAATCTGCCCAACATCAACTGTGGCGATGAATGCAAGCTACGGGTGACTAACAAACGGGGAGAATCTGTCGTTCAGTTAGGCCGTAGCAGGGAGCAAGACGGCTGACCTGAATGGAATGTGTGATGTACCTCATACCTCTTCGCAGACAGCCATATCCATGCCGTGGAATACCACGACGATGCGGTGGAGCGTGGTGTGACCGATGGCCTGTTGCACCGTGTCGGTAGCTGCATAGCGCAGGGCTTGTTCAATGGCCTCCTGACGCAGTTGCTCCACACGTTCTATAGGTTCACGCCCCTTGGCATACTTCAGCTCGATGACGTAGCTGTGCTGCATCTCCTTGTAGATCTCTTTCAGCGGATGGAGGAAGAGGTCGGCATAGCCCGACTGGGTGTCCATCTCAGAGACGGGACGGTAGAAGGGGTTCTGTGCGGTCATGGCCAACGAGAAGCCGTGTACGAAGGCTTCGCCCTTTTGGCGGTCGCGCTGCGAAGCAAAGCGGCTGAGACATTCGGCGATGTAGCCGAAGTAGGGCTGCCACTCCCCCCGAGTAGCCAAGGCCACATCCAACCGGTATTTCTCGTTCTTGCTGTAGGTGAGATTTATCTCATCGTAGGTATCAAGCAGATAGTTGAAGAGCTGTTCTCGAACCACCTGATTAGGGATGGTGAATCTCGTCTCCATCAGTTCCGAACCGGAAATGGTCAGCATACCGAAGTAGAAGAGCAGGCTGATGAAGCAGTCGGGAGAGGTGACCTTCTCAGCGGGGAAGCCGGATTTCAACTGACCGGTGACGTAGCCCTGCTCGGCCAGCGTCTGGATAATGGAGGCGTCGTGGATAAACTCCTTGTCCTTGCGGATGAGCATGCGCAGCTTCTCATAGTCAATGCGCACATTGTCCTCCAGCATACGCCGAGGCAGTTGCCCTCCGTTGCGGACGTAGTTATCCACAAAGTAGAGCACCATGCAGGAATTGTACATCGTGGTACGGCCGTACGACTCTTCAGCAAAGCAGTAGTTGTCATACCAGGGTTTCATCAGTTCGATCAGTTCATCGGTCGTGTGATGAAACTCGCAGGTAGTGGCGTAGTAGTCGAGCATGGCACGCACCTCCTTCTGGGTGAATCCGGTCATTTCGTTGAACTGGGGCGAGAGGCTGTAGTTGGTACCGATGTTGAATCCGCTGGTCACGTCGTCCAACGTCACGGGACTGACCCCCGTGATGAAGCAGCGGCGGATGCTGCGGTCGGTGCCGCCCTTGATGGTATCAAAGAAGAGGCGCAGATAGCCCGTGCCGTGCGTCTCGCTCTTGTATGCCTCCAACGTCTCAGGGTTGGAGAGTATCTTGTTGGTGAAATGGTCGTACTCATCAATGAAAAGGTAGATAGACTGACCTACCTCATCACAGATTCTACACAAATAGCTTAATTGCTGCACTGCCCCCTTCAAGTTGAGCAGTTCTTCCTCTGCTGTTGAAGGCAGATAGTGGGCATATCTACGGCAAAAGAGTTTGAAAACCATCTGGCAGTAGGCATCCAAATTCTCCTTATAGCATGTCAATTCTGCATTTATCTCCGCAAAATTGAGGTAAATCACCAGATATTTTCCCCTTTCGGGCGTGGGATGGCTGTAGATATAGAGCCCCTCGTACCAATCCTTGAAGCGGTCAGCCTCTTTGACGTCGTAGTAGTGGCGCAGCATGGAGAGCGTGAGGCTCTTGCCGAAGCGGCGCGGACGGATATAGAAAAAGAAGCTGTTGGCCTGCTCAATCTCTTCGATGAAGCGGGTCTTATCGACATAATAACAGTTGTCTCCCAGCATACGGGTAAAGTCCATTATCCCGTAAGGGATGCGCTTGCGAGGGGCAGAAGTACTCATAGGCCTTGGTGCTATTGGTTAATCCATGTTGCAAAAGTAATACTTTTCAAGCATTGCATCAAAAAACTCTCAGGAATAATCTGCCATACAAAATAATTCCGTAACTTTGTTCACGGTGATTATGGCGAAATCTATCAAACGAACTACAAAGCATATGAAGAGAGCGGTGATGTGGGAGATTGGAAGATGTCCTCGCCTCTGCTTATCGGCTGCGACTTGACAATTTCACCCTGCGTCGGTTGCAACCTACAGATTAGCCGAAAGAAAGCGACGCATGAC
>CAMGIP010000167.1 GCA_946056155.1 uncultured Mediterranea sp.
ACAAAGTAGTTGAGGTTCTTCTGCAGCGGAAACTCATAGCGGAATCCCAGTCCATCATCAAAGAGACGGAAGCGGATCTGGATGGTGCGGTCCTGCGCCTCCTGGCGGAGCGTCACCAGCATCTCCTTATAGTGATTACGTATATTCCGTTCCTCACCCCACACCGGTTGCCAGGTCTCATCGCACGAAGACTCGGCCGTCTTTTCGATGCGGAATCCCTCCAGCAGTGAAGGCGCATTCTTCAGTTCCAGTCCCAGCTTGGACGGTCTGATCACCGCCTTACCCTTATAAGAGAGTTCATAGACCGGTTCTCCCTTTTCAGAGAGAGTAAAATTCATTTCCAACTGTCCATTCGGAGAAGTCAGCTTCTCGGCACGTGCCGTTCCATAGACCACCCCAAGCAGCAGACAAGCCGCCAGGCAGCAGCACTTTGAGATGTTTTTCAAGTTCATAATAAGTAGTATAGCATTTGTTATCGATTGCGACAAAGATAGAAAAACTTTTGAATCTTTCCGCTCCTTCGGACAGAAAAAGTAATTCATCAGGAGAGCAAACGATTGCAGGTTACTTCATCATCAGCAGGTCAATCCTCCCTTGAGCAGTTCACTCCCCCACCAGAAGCTCAATCCCTTATCAGTACCCGCCTGAAGTGCAACTGTTCATCCAGCCCCCTGAAGTCCAGTTTGTCGTAAGGCCTTATCGGCAAAGCCCTGTACTGCCTCGCCTCAGTCGAACAGTAATAGGCAGGCCGCTGTGCAGTGCCGCTTTGCACAAAGACATCCCTGCTCATCAGATCCATCGGCCTCATGAAGATCCGCTTCTCATCAATGCAGATGATCACATACGCCTCATAGCGCCTTCCGCGGTACGACATGAACCAGTTGCGGATAATGGCACAGCGGCTGTTCTCGTAGTACTCCTTCGCCTCAATGCAGGCCGGCAGTCCCAACCTCCTGTAGCGCAGGTAGAAGAGCTTCCCCTGCCTCACAAACTCCTCATGCTGAGTCTTCACCACCACCGGTTGCTCCCGGTAGTACTCACTCCCCAGCGTGTCCCAGTAGAGCACCCTTCCCTCCCGGTCCTCCCCGCGCAGGAACTCCCCTTCCCAAAGCGTCACCTCTCCATAGAGCGACACGGGATATCGCTGTCCATCCTTACTGATCAGCGTCTTGCGGTAGTGCTCCGTCTCCGGGTAGGTAGCCACCAGCCACTCCCCCATCGGCCTCATCTCCACAAACATGGCCGGGCAAGTCAACCTTCCGTCCATCATCACCCCATAGAGTCCCTGCTGCACAAAGAGTTGCCTTCCCACTCCCCTGTTCTCCCTTCCGCTGCATATCCTCATCATCTCCAGGTTGACCAAGGTCCGCTCCTCGCTATCCTCCGTCCAGATCATCTTCTCACATCCTCCCGGCACCCCCTTGCCAGCCACCTCCCCCTTGAACATCACCGTCCAGTTGCGCAGGTCGGTAGGCAGTCCGAAGGTCTGGTACATCCCCACCATATCCAGGATGACCACCCGACTCTTCCCCGGGCTCACCCTCATGCCCCGTCCCACCTGCTGCAGATACTTCGCCAAGGAGAGCGTAGGCCGTGCCAGCTGAATGAAGCCCACCTCCGGACAGTCGAACCCCTCCGAGAAGATATCCACGTTGACCATCACCTCCACCTCCCCACAGCGGTAGGCCTCCACCAGCATATCCCGTTCCGCGGTCGGTGTCTTGGCATCAATCACCACCACCTTCACCCCGCGCTCGGCATAGTAGTCCCGGATATGCAACGCATGCTCCCGGTTGATGGCATAGACAATCCCCTGCCTTCCCGCGGCAAAGGCCCTGTAGGTCTCATACAGATGCGCTATGCTCTCCCGGCAATCCAGCACCGTGGCCATCTCCTTCGTCTGGTAATCCCCATCCGCACCCCGCTTCTCCATGCCCCGTATCTTCTGCCACTCCTTTCCCTCGATGCGCCCCGAGAGGTACTCGAAGTCCGAGAGGAAGCCCTGGCGTATGAACCACTCGATGCTGTTCGATAGGATCAGCTGGTCAAAGAGGTCCTGAAATCCCTCCCTGTTCATCCGGCAAGGGGTAGCCGTCAGTCCGATGAACTTCGCCTGAGGCCAGAGTTCCCACAGCCAGCGGTAGCTCTTGGCCAGTGCATGGTGCGCCTCATCAATCACCACCAGGTCAGGCACCTCCATAGCCGCCAGCGCTATTGATTCCTGATCTATTGATTCCTGATTCAGTCCCCTCTGCTCAAGCGTTTCCTGCTCTACAGCCTTCTGAACCTCTGTTTCCTGCTCTATTGTTTCCTGCTTCAGATTCTTCTGCTCAAGCGTTTCCTGCTTCAGGTCATTCTGTTTGAGGCCCTTCTGCTTCAGGTCATTCTGTTCAAGGTCATTCTGCTTGAGGCCCTTCTGCTTCAGGTCATTCTGTTCAAAGTCATTCTGCTTGAGGCCCTCGCGTCCTAAAGCCGTCAGCTTCTGTATCGACTCCACCCGAACCATCGACTCCTCCATCCCCATCCGCACGACCGTAGTCCTGATTTGCTCCAGCAGTTCCCTGCGGTGCGCCACCACCAGCACCCTGGCCATCCGGCTCCTGCCGTTCTCCTCCCGCCACTCATGGTTCGCGGCAAACTCCCGCACCACGGCAGCCAGCACCACTGTCTTGCCCGTGCCGGTAGGCATCTGCACCATCACACTCCGGTTACGGTGCAGAGCCTCCATCACACGGCCGCACATCTCTCTCTGATAATTGCGCAACTCCATGCTCAAATACAATAGCTACCTACAGCTCCACAGAAGCCATAGGTCAATTACACATCAGCCCCCTTCTACTCGTACCTCCCCTTATCCGTTCTTCTCGGCCAGAAGAGGAACAGGCAAAACTTGCCTATTCCCCGTAAGAGTCTCCTCATCACACGATTGCCTCCCGGATGCACTCCACCACGTAACGCACATCCTCATCCGTCACATACGGACCGGCCGGCAGACAGAAGCCCACCTTGAAGAGCTCCTCGCTCACCCCGTTCAGGTAAGCGGGCGCACCCTTATAGACCGGCTGCTTGTGCATCGGCTTCCATACCGGGCGGCACTCCACCTTCTTCCCGAGCATGAACACACGCAGTGCCTCCACATTCTCGTTGGGCTGGCAATCTGTAGTAGCCGAGTCCACCGCTTTGATGACTCCCGCAGCACCACCCACGGCCGTCTTGATCACCTCCTTGTAGGCATTCTCCTGACCTTGGATGCGCACCTCAGGATCCAGTGTAGCCGCACAGAGCCAGAAGTTGGAGTCATAGCGAGGGTCGGCCGGCTGCTCATGCAGATGCACCCCGGGCACCTCCTTCAGCAGCTCCTTGTACAGCTCCTGCACATGCCTGTGGTGCGCGATATGGTCATCCAGCACCGTCATCTGTCCACGGCCGATACCCGCACAGACGTTGCTCATGCGGTAGTTATACCCGATGGCCGTATGCTCATAATAAGGATACGCATCACGAGCCTGTGTAGCATACCACATCACCGTGTTCGCATCCTCCGCCTGGCGGCAGATTAGTGCCCCACCGCCCGAAGTGGTAATCATCTTGTTGCCGTTGAAGCTCAGCACGCCAAAGCGGCCGAACGTACCCAGCACCTGACCATTGAAGCGCGAGCCCATACCCTCGGCAGCATCCTCCACCACCGGAATGCCATACTTCTCCGCAATGGCCATAATCTTGTCCACCTGATACGGCATACCGTAGAGTGCCACCGGCACGATAGCCTTCGGATATTTGCCCGTCTTCTCCTTGCGGTCCAGGATAGCCTTTTCCAGCAGTTCCGGGTCCATGTTCCAAGTCGTGGGTTCAGAATCCACGAACACGGGTGTAGCTCCCAGGTAAGTGATGGGGTGCGATGAAGCGCAGAAGGTAAAGCTCTGCACACACACCTCGTCCCCCGGTTGCACGCCACAGGCCAGCAGGGCCAGATGCACCGCTGCCGTGCCCGCAGAGAGACAGACCACCTTCCGGTCCAGTTTGCTCCCATCGGTTTTGCCATTGGCAAACTCCGCCAGGCTCTGCTCGAACGCATTCACATTCGGCCCCATCGGCACCACCCAGTTGGTGTCAAAAGCCTCCTTCACATACTTCTGTTCCTCTCCCGTCTCGCTCATGTGAGCCAGACAGAGATAAATCATTTTTCTTTCTTCCATGATGTACAAAAAGATTAAGGCGTAGTCAGACCGACCACGCCTACGATTATTATATTATACCTAATTATTATACTAAATGGTCAGCAGCCACCCCCACCGCTGTGGAGCATTGCCTGCTTGGGTGATTCATATTTCCCTATGCCTCATTGCGGCTGTAGCTCGTTCCCTTCTTTCTTCCCCCCGTATGCTCATGGCTTCTCATTGCACTCAGTTCCAGGAACAGGCGCTCCTGCTCCTCCGTCATCAGTCCCGCCTTCATTCTCTTGCGCTGATAGCGCACCCAGTTGTTGAGCGTAGTATGCTTGTTCGGGAAGTGTCCTGTCTTCTCCACATGCGCCTTCAGGGCAAGGAAATTCGCCTGCCAGTTCTCCTCATACTTGGTAGATTTTGTAGCATCAGCCTCTGTTGCACTCATATCCGTATCTTTCATTTCAGTTATCGTGTCACAAAGGTAGGCATTTCAGAGCGGATGGCCAAACAAAAAAGCTGACAACCTTTTTTAGTTGAGGTCAGCTAACATGTAGTCTGCATCAGTTGTCAATTTTCCAATCCTTCAAGGTATGCCTCTCCATGTCAAAGTTGATGCCCACCT
>CAMGIP010000168.1 GCA_946056155.1 uncultured Mediterranea sp.
AAGAGCGTAACGGGCACCTACGGACGTACGAAGCCCGAACAGGGAATTGTTAAAGCTATTGACCCACGTAAAGAATAATAAGGAGGACCAGCAATATGATTAGAGAAGTGAAATTTGAGAGCCAGGACCGCAGAATGAAGCAGATTCTCGCTGCCCTGAACGAAAATGGTATCAAAGACATCGAAGAGGCTAATGCCATCTGTGAAGCAGCTGGTTTGGATCCTTACAAGACTTGCGAAGAGACGCAGATGATCTGCTTCGAAAACGCTAAGTGGGCTTATGTAGTAGGTAGCGCTATCGCTCTGAAGAAGGGCTGCAAGAACGCTGCTGATGCTGCTGAGGCTATCGGTATCGGCTTGCAGGCTTTCTGTATCCCCGGTTCAGTAGCTGACGACCGCAAGGTAGGTATCGGTCATGGTAACCTGGCTGCACGTCTGCTCCGCGAGGAGACTCAGTGCTTTGCCTTCCTGGCCGGTCACGAGTCATTCGCTGCCGCTGAAGGTGCCATCAAGATTGCCGAAATGGCCAACAAGGTGCGCAAGAACCCCTTGCGTTGCATCCTGAACGGTCTGGGCAAGGATGCTGCTATGATCATCTCTCGTATCAACGGCTTTACCTATGTTCAGACTGAGTTTGACTACTACAGTGGCGAACTGAAAGAGGTTAAGCGCATCGCTTACTCTGACGGTCCTCGCGCTAAGGTTAACTGCTATGGCGCTGACGATGTTCGCGAAGGCGTAGCTATCCTGTGGCACGAGAACGTGGATGTATCTATCACGGGTAACTCTACCAACCCCACTCGCTTCCAGCACCCCGTAGCTGGTACTTACAAGAAGGAACGTGTATTGGCTGGCAAGCCCTACTTCTCAGTAGCTTCTGGTGGTGGTACAGGCCGTACGCTGCACCCCGACAACATGGCTGCCGGTCCCGCTTCTTACGGTATGACTGACACACTGGGTCGTATGCACTCAGACGCTCAGTTTGCAGGTTCTTCTTCAGTACCCGCACACGTAGAAATGATGGGCTTCCTGGGCATCGGTAACAACCCGATGGTGGGCTGTACCGTAGCTTGTGCTGTGAACGTAGCTCTGGCTCTGAACAAGTAAGCTGCAGTTGCACACAACAGCATAGAGACTATATGAATAGGAGGTCATGCGTGTGGCCTCCTATTTTTGTAATTAATCATCGTAACATGCCATGAAAACATTTATTACTAACATATTTTCCACCTCCATTCTGTTTTTAACTTTCTGTCTATTCACCTGCACCTCATGTATCAACAGCATCGCAGATACTGATGACTTTACCGAGCAGCAGTCAGGTAAAGGGGTGAAGGACCTGACCTTCCAAATAGAAGAGTACTCCGTCAAACCTATGGCCACCACACGTGCCACTACCACCAAAGATTTCAAATACATAGAGGCCGCTCTCTATACCAAAGATGGAAACGGTGAATATACCCGCGACCAGCTTGTGGAGAAGAGCTCCACGGATCCCGAGTTCATGAAGGTGGAATTCAAGCAGGTACCGTATGGCAACTATACCTTGGTCATCATCGGTCATGTGGCTGATAGCCATGCCGTAATGACCAATCCGAAAGCCATCTCCTTTGCCAATGATTTTGTACCCCAGATGCAGTACTACACGCAGGAGCTGACGGTGGATGCCAACTCCAGTACAACAAATTCTATTCAACTGAAATTGGGTATGGCCTACTTTGCAGTGGAACTGCTGGAGGCTATTCCTTCGAACGTGACCAAACTTGCACTCACCATCGACGGGACCGCCAAAGCTTTTAACGCCATTGAGGGTATAGGATCTGAAGTGGCGCAACGCATCACCTCTACCAGTCCCTCGGAAACAGGCGTACCGGGGAAGAAACTGGGAGTGAGCCTTTGGCTGATGAATGAGAAAGAGGAAGAAGGATCCTCCAGCGTGACCATCAAACTGGATGCCACCGACGCCGATGATAGAATTGTGGGCACCCACACCTTCTCTGCCATACCACTGCAACGGGGATATGTCACTACATACAGGGGTAACTTCTTCAATCCAGCATTGGGTGCTTTTGAACTGACCAAACAGACTGAATTCGGAGAGGGCTATCAAGGAGAATTCTAATCTCTGCGGAACGGAGACTGAATCACAACCCCATGCATTGACAAAAACAGCTCAGCTGGGGAACGGTTTCCTATAGAATTCCAATGCCTGCAAACAGATACTCCAGTACCAGCTAACCGAAACTCCAATACCAGTTGACAGGTACCTGAAACGGTAGTAGCTCAAATAAACCCCGTAATCCTTTTCCACAAGCAGAAACTCGCTTGCATCGGAGAGAGGATTACGGGGTTTCCAACAAATACTGGCACTACTGCCCAAGTAGGGTGGTATGACTGTAGCTCCTGCGACACAGCATCAGACGGCCACCGTACCGGCAATATGGGGATGGGGGTCGTAATTGAGCAGCTGGAAGTCTTCGTACGTAAAATCAAGAATATCTTTCACCTCAGGATTAATCTGCATCTGAGGGAGGGGACGAGGCTCACGGGTGAGCTGCAACTTGACCTGCTCCAAATGGTTGAGGTAGATGTGCGCATCTCCCAGCGTATGGACAAAATCACCTGGCTTCAGTCCTGTCACCTGAGCCATCATCATCAGGAGCAAGGCATAGGAGGCAATGTTAAAGGGTACACCAAGGAAAATGTCGGCACTACGCTGATAGAGCTGAAGGCTCAGACGACCATCAGCCACATAGAATTGAAAAAAAGCGTGGCAGGGAGGAAGCTTCATCTCATCAATAGAGGCCACGTTCCATGCACTCACAATGATGCGACGGGAGTCGGGATTGTGCTTGATGGTCTCCACAGCCTCGCGAATCTGGTCGATAAACCCACCATCATACGTCGGCCAGGAGCGCCACTGGTAACCGTAGATGGGACCTAGATTACCCTGCTCGTCAGCCCACTCATTCCAGATACGCACGCCATGTTCCTGCAGATAATGCACATTGGTGTCACCCCGGAGAAACCAAAGAAGTTCGTAGATAATAGACTTGAGATGGAGTTTCTTAGTGGTGAGGCAGGGGAAGCCATCCTCCATACGGAAACGCATCTGATGGCCAAAGACGCTGAGAGTACCCGTGCCCGTTCGGTCACCCTTGGGGGTACCCTCAGTGAGGACACGCTGGAGCAAATCAAGATATTGTTGCATAATACGGTTTCTGAGTCCACTATAAAAAACAGAGCACTAACCCAATCGCATCCGATACTTGTGACGAGCGAGTAAGAGCTATACCTCTTGACCCTCTTTTCTCTTTTCAAGCTCGAAATAGAATGTTTCTGTTCTTTTGCTTACGGACTATAATTAAAATACGTTGATTAAATTTGTTTAGGCCACTTTAAGTGGATTCATCTCTTCCTGCGCCGATAGGTAACAAAGGCGTAGGCGTAAGGATGCTTCTCGTCAGACGGATGACGTTCACGACTCACCTCCTCCCACACCTCCGAACTCCACCCAGGGAAATAGGCATCAGCCTGAGGGGCTTCGGCATCCACCTCCGTGAGGCAGAGTTTGTCAGCCAACGGAAGAGCCTGCCGATAGAGACTCTCTCCACCAATGACAAAAAGTTTTTCGTCATCCGTACAATGGCCAAGAGCTTCGTCCAAAGAGGAATAGCACTCGGTATTGGGAGCACTCCACCCGAACTGACGGCTAAGAACCAAGTTGCGCCGATTGGGCAATGCTCCCTTAGGAAGGGAGTCAAAGGTCTTGCGCCCCATGAGGATGGTATGTCCTGTGGTGAGCGACTTGAACCGTTTGAGGTCGTTGGGAAGCCAAAAGAGGAGACGATTGTTCAAGCCGATGGCCAAACGTCTATCCACAGCTGCTATCAGGGAGAGCGTCATGCCTCGTCCTCCTCATGCTCTTGCGAGAGAATAGGCATCTGCCGCTTGATGGCCTCATGGAAGGAAATCAGGGTCTCGGTGCGGGAGAGCCCCAAGGGCTGAAGCTTGTCATGGATGATGCTCAGCAGGTGATGATTGTTGCGAGCATAGAGTTTGATGAACATATCATACTTACCGGTAGTAAAGTGGCACTCAACAATCTCGGGAATCTTTTCCAGAGCACGAGTCACTTCATCAAAGGTGGAAGGATCCTTGAGATAGATGCCTACATAAGCACAGGTCTCATAGCCTATCTTTTCGGGGTCTATCACAAACTCCGACCCCTTGAGAATACCTAAGCCGGTCAGTTTCTGTATACGTTGATGGATGGCTGCTCCGGATACATTACAAGCCCGGGCCACTTCAAGAAAAGGAATGCGGGCATTGCCAGCAATCATCCGCAGAATCTGTTCATCCAATGTGTCCAATTGATGTCCCATACGTCAGTCTATAGTTCAAAGTTCAAGTTGCAAAGTTATAACAAAAACTGCAACTACAGGACACAATCGCAAACTTTTCTTGAAAAAAAAATTGTTTTGTCACCTTTTTGTCGTACCTTCGCCTCAGTTTTATTTCACTTATCTCACGTTTGTTATATGAAAGCACATCATTCTATTGTAATGGGGCTGTTGCTCTATTTCGTTGGTGTGGGCCAGCAAGTTTGGGCCCAGGAGTTTGCTTCTTTCTTTTTGGAAAGGAGTTTGCGAATGGATTATCTCTTCACAGGAGATGCCGCCAAGCAAGAAATTTGCCTGGACCAGCTCTCAGCCTGGGACGGATGGGCCGGACGAAAGCATCGCTTGGCCGAACTGCCGCTTCAGGGCAACGGA
>CAMGIP010000169.1 GCA_946056155.1 uncultured Mediterranea sp.
AGGGAGAAGGCCACCTGTTTGGAGTAGGCCTGTTGGTCCACGTCGAGTCCGCAGGTGTAGAAGGTGTCATGCGCCCCTTCACTGCGGGTACGTGTGTAGCTGTAGAGCCCTTGGCTGCTGCCGCCACACACGGGGAAGACAAAGCGGTAGCCGCTCTGCTCCAGCTGATAGGCCAGGTTAAAGAGCTTATCTTGAGCATCAAATCCCTCACCAGCATGTTCAGCGAGCAGATAGACATCCTCGCTGGGGGAGCAGAAACCTCCACCCACTTGCTGCCCATCAAAGAATCCCGCTGAGGCTTCCAGCAAGGGGGCGTTCTCCGGATTGGCCAGTACGATGGCGCTGCGTTCGATGCCCATCAGGGTAACGGCTTTCCCCGCCATGTAGCTTACGCCATAGAGGGAGATGTAGCGGGTGTGGTAGCGTTCAGACTTTTCATCCACATCGAGCCAGAGAATCTCTCTTTCCGGAGTGGATTTCCATTCCGGGTGTTTATCCATCCAACTCGTGAAGCTCGATTCGCAGACAATCAGCAGTCGGCGTGCGTGGTGTGTATCGCTCATCCATTGGGCCATGAATGCCTCGGCATCGGTGGTGTTAGTGGGTACATACTCGATAAACTCCACCTCCTGATTCAACCGGATGCGTGCTTTCGCCCGGCAGGCTCCTTCATAGATGTTGTCGGAATAGCTTCGGTCGCCCAGGCCATTAACAGGAAAAAGCAGAGTCACTTGCGGAACAGCCCTCTTCTGTTCTGACGGTTCGTCATCGTCAGAACAGGCCGTCAGGCAGGGCAATAGCAACCCCAACAATCCCACGCGGCACAATAGCCATCCGTAGCGGAGAAATAGGCTCAATCTGTTTGCAATCATTCTTTTATCGTTTATAGTTTCAGCCGTCCGGCAGCTTTGCGCCAGGCTATCCAGCGGCTCTTCAGCTTGTAGCGTGCCTCTGCTTGGTTGGCATAGGCCTCCTGCCAGAGTACTTGGGCGGTCAGCAGGTCGCTGAGTGACTCCAGTCCTACATCGTAGCTTTTGCGGCTGATGCGCAGGTTCTCTTCACATTGTTCCAGGTGGCGTTCGCGCAGCTGCAGTTCAAGTTTCGTCTCGCGCAGGAGGTTAGCCTTCTGCTGCAGTTCGAGTTCCATCTTCTCCATGTACTCTTCGCGCTCCACCCGTTGCCGCTCCAGGTCAGCCTTTGCGGCGGCTACCTTATGACGCACCTCGCCGGCATGGTAGATGGGCATTTTGACCGAAATCATGGCAGTGGCCACGGGCTTGTGGCGGAAGAAACGTTGGTCGAGAAACTCCAGTCCATCCAGCACGCCCACCTGCAGACCGATGCCCACTTCAGGCAGTCGGGCCGCTTGTTCTAACTTCACCTGCTGTCGGGCCAGCTCTACCTGACGATCCAGCAGTACGGCTTCCGTTCGCTCATAAGGGGTGGCGGTACGGTCAATGCAGCACTCCTCAGGCACGATTCCATCCTCTGCTGCCACGTCTATCTCGGTAATCAGCGGCAGACCAATCAGTTGACAGAGGTTCATGCGGGCCAGCAGGATGCCATTCTCAGCCTCCAAGAGCTTCAGCTCCGCCTCGTTCTTCTTGACCTGCACCTTCAGCTTCTCATTGCGGCTGGCCATTCCCTGCTCGATGGCCTTCTCCACATCGTGTACCAGCTTGAGCAGGAGCGAGTCATACTTCTGAGCCACCAAATGCAGTTCCTTGGCTTTCACCATCAGCTGATAGGCATCATAGACCTGCAGGATCACCTCCTCGCGAGCGAGGCTCTTGCCTAAGCGGGCCATCTGTTCACCCACCTTGCCCATCCGGTAGCCTGCCGTAATCTTGCCGCCCACATAGAGCGGTTGCTGCAGCTGCAGGTTGCCGGAAACCATTCCTTTCACCTTGATAGAGATATCGGGATTCAGTGGGCTCAGCTTCTGTGTCCAGCGGTTGGCCAGTTGCTCCTTGGCGCTCTCTTTAATCAGTCCAGGCAGCATACTTTGCACCTTGTCGGCCATGGCCCAGGCTATCGGCGATGCGATATCCATGGTGGCCGTACTCGAGGCGGTGCTGTAGAGTCCCACGGCATGGGCATCAATGTTGGGGAAAAAGTTGGCATAAAGCGCTTTGCGGTTATGCTCATACTTCTTCACCGTCCATTCCGCCGCCTCAATCTGCTTGTTGTGCTTCAGGGCCAGGGTGACGCAGCTATCCAGCGAATAACATTGGGCGCTGGCCGCCAAAGGGACAACGAGCAGAATTAGGCAGGCGGTAAGTCCTTTACGGATTGGTCTATACATTATTTATAGGCTTTCAATACGTTGATACGGTACATCCAGTTCACTTGTCCCGTCATGTGGTCGAACGTTTCTGCTCCCAGTGTGAGTTTCACATCGGCACCGGCAGCTTTCAGCTTGTCGTAGGTGGCCTGAGCGTTGGCGCTGAAGGGGATGACGTTGTCGTTGGGAGCCGAATAGATTTCCACGGGAACCGAGGGCTTCCAGTCGTTTACAATCTCAGCTTTCAGGCATTGCTCCAGCGCCTGACGGATGTGCGAGTTGGGGTCGGTACAGGTGGCACTCATGATTTTGCTGAACTGCATCCAGTAGAGCCCTATACCCGATGAGCCCAGGTTGGCATCGGCCAGGGCAGGGTTGGTGTCGAGTGTCAACATGCGTTGCATCCCGAGGGTGTTGTTGTCCACCTCGTCGATTACGCCGGTGCTGATGTAGGCATCCGAGAAGTACTCCTTCAGCTTGATGCCCTTCATAACGTCTGGATGTCCCTCCATCATGCCCTTCACCACCATGGGGAGCACGAGCGACATGCTCAGTCGGTCATGCTCCAGCCAGTAGTTGAAGGTGCCCATCGGGTCGTAGGGACCGGCACCGCACATCACCTTCTTCAGGTTAATCAGCTTGCGCAGGTTGGCGTCAGCCTCCACCTCGATGTGGCGGCCCACGGCCAGGGCGTTACCGCCCCCTTGCGAGTAGCCGATGACGTAGGTACCCCAGCCTTGCTCCATGTTCACGCCCTTCTGCTTCATCACCTCCAGGGCGGCAGGAATCATATCCACACAATTGCGTGCGATAAGCTTCTGGCAGAGGTAGGTCTGCGGCTTGTTGGCCGAGATACCAAAGCCGATGTAGTCCGGCTCAATGACAGCCAGCCCGTCGGCGGTGCGTGCCTTCATGGAGTAGAGTGACATGATTTCACCCACTGCGGTGGGGTGGCAGTTGAGCAGTAGCCCCTTGATGGTGGCATATTCTCCATTGACGCGGGGCAGCGAGAGGCGTCCCGATAAGCGGATAGGATTGCCTGAGCCATCTACGGTGGTATAGGCGAGGTTGATGGTGTCACAGGTCCACTCATCGGTACTACCGTTGCTTCCGTTCAGTCCGCCATCCTCTTTTACGGCCTGGAGCACGTCGTTCTCCATGGCAGCTCGCATTTCTGCATAGAGTTGCTCCATCTCATCCGAGGAGCCTGGCCCGTTCAGTTCGCCCTGATCTTTGCCGTAGAGCGCTTCGGCCAGCTCCTCGAAGGAGAGTTCCAGTTCATCCAGTATGACAGGGTCATTGGTCTTGATGCCATCCAGGGAGATGTCGTCGCCCTGCTTCTTTTCGTCATCGTTGTCTGAGCAGGCGGCGCAGACTCCTGTGAGCAGGAAGACCACTATCCCAATCCAATAATATTTAATGTTCATGATTCAGTCCTTTCGTTAGAAGTGATTAATATCACATGCCGCCTATCATTCCCTTGATGTCGTCCCAGGTCATGCCCATGCTGGCCAGGATTTCGTCGAGGGTGAGGGGCGTGTCGCCAAAGAGGGGTGAAGAGATGACTACGACAGGCTTGTAGTTGACACTGCCCTCCACGGGACGGTAACCCAGCAGGATGTCACCCATGTCGGTACCTGCAAAGCCAAGGTTGGCAGTGAAGTTGTCGTTGAAGTCATTGACCAGCTTCACGCAGGCTGCCTCCGTGGTGCCGTTCTTGGAGGCCAGGCCGATGGCGGCTGCGTTGGCCACCAAGGTAGAAACCTTGTTGATACGGCCGTCCACTGTCAGCAAACCTTCCTTCACCTTGATGATGTAATCTACGGAGTGTTTGCCAGGCAGGAAGGGGGTGGCGATGGAGTTGTGGTTGATTTCAAATCTGACGTCAATCAACTCACTGTCGTTCTTTGCATAGCTGACATCGAAGATAGTCGGTTCGTCTGGGGAAACATAGAAGAAAACGTCCACGCTATGTTCCAGGTATTTGATAAGGCCGATTCGCATATTGTTCAAGTCCCCCGATTCGTCAGACTGAAAGCGACCGTAGCTATTGTCGGTCATGATTTCGAGGAAGTGAGCGTCATTCTTTTTGATGGCTATGCTGCATTGCACCCAATTAATGTCTCCATATTCCGGATAGGTCATATCCTGTTTCTTGCGTGCCAACATGATGTCATACTTTGTGTTATCGTCGGTGATTACGGTTATGCCGAGGGCCTTGATTTTGCCCGTTCCTTCCCCTTCAAGCAGGTAATCATCTCCCTCTTGCTTGAGGTAAACCTGTTCCATTTCGTAGAGCAATGCGAAGGTGTGTTGCACGTTGACAAACGAAAAGCTACGCTTCAATCCAGGCTCATCGCCATCGATGTACAAGA
>CAMGIP010000170.1 GCA_946056155.1 uncultured Mediterranea sp.
GGTGCACAGCCTCACTTACATGGAGTTTCTGCAGTTTCATCAACTCACTGACAGCGATGATTCGCTCTGGAAATACCTCAACTATGGTGGGCTCCCCGGACTGAAGACCATCGGCATCGATGATGAGGACAGGATCTGGGAATACCTCTCTGGCATCTACAACACCGTCATCCTGAAAGACGTGATAGAGCGCCACAGCATCCGCAATATCCCTTTTCTGCATAACCTCATAAGCTTCATGGCCGATACCACTGGCAAGCTCCATTCGGCAAGCAACATTGCCAAATACATGAAGTCGCAAGGGGTGGATGTTTCTACCAATATTGTCCTCAACTACATGTCGTTTTTCGAGGAGTCCTTCCTCACCACTACCGTTGGCCGCTATGACGTTCATGGCAAGAAACTGCTCGAATCCACTGGCAAGACCTATTTTGGCGATGTTGGCCTTCGAAATTATATCGCAGGAGGCGAACGGCAGGCTGACGTTGAGAAGGTTATGGAGAATGTCGTCTATCATCATCTCATACATCTGGGCTATACGGTTACTGTGGGCCAACTTCGTGCTGGAGAGATTGATTTCGTATGCTCCCGTCCGAAGCAACGCATTTACGTGCAGGTGGCATGGGTCATCGACAGCGATGCGACCTTCAAGCGGGAGTTCGGTGCATTGCAGGCCATAAGCGATGCCTATCCCAAGTACGTCATTTCCGCCACTCCAATGTTGCGTTCTGCCAATCATGAGGGCATCACACATCTCCATCTTCGCACGTTCCTTACGGAGGGTTTTGGGAAATTGATGACTGATTGATGATTCTAGCACTTGCGAGTGTTGTACTAATTTTCACTGTGTGAAAAAGCTAAAGCCCATTGGCACAGCATTTTCACATGATTATCACTATATTTGCCGATTTAATCATCTTGAAAAGGTGAAGGGAGATGACGGGAATCTCTTACCCCTCCCGCCATAATTCCCCTTCACCCAATTAACCATGTCTAAATCATACATAGACAAGGCATACGCGGTTGTGCCTGAATTTGAAAACCGCATGGATCGACCCTACTATCCCATCATCTGCATCTCCTCCGCCACGTACTTGTTGAGTATGGGGAGCATCTGCTCTATCTTGCGGCATTTCACTTTGTTGTAGTAGAAGTCAATGTCGTCAAGCAACTCCTCAGCCAAATCATCCGGCATATCACCGCCATGACCACAAGCAACGACAAAGATGGCAGAGAGCTTTTTGGCCTCTCTGTCCGTTCGCACATCATGCGTAGCGCACAGCATAGATGGAAATGTATTGAAGATGATGTTGCAGTAGCGCAACAGTTCGGGAAAGGTTTCATCCTCGGTCAGATAGGCTTCCAACATCTCCTCCTCATACATACGGAGCAAGAGGAAGTACTCCTCCTTGGCGACCTTGCCTTTCTGGTTTTGGGTCATTACCCAAAAGAGGGCATGGGAGAGGACGATACGCTCCTCAGATTTGTGATAGTAGAAGGCATCGTCTTCGGGAGTATGATTGGACAGCATCTTCTTTTCCAGTTCATCAAGCATCTGCTTGCGAAATTTTCGTAATAGATCAGATTTCATTGATTCAATGTATAAAAGTTAGAACTTTAGCTTTCGCGCTCCTATGCGCACGCATTCGGATTCTTTACAGTTCTTACAGATGACAGAGGATTGATTGGTGACCTCATCGTCCCCAAAGAGGGTCGGAGACCTGCGGATAGGATCTGATAGCGCAAGACCGACTACTCGATGAGCTCCAGCAGTTCGATGGGGAAATCGACTCGGGCATAACCGAGGAAGTTGATGCGTATGGCTAATTTGGAGGAGCCGTTGGGCAACCGCTCTAAGTAGCCTTCCAATCCTTCGAGACGTCCGCTCTTCACACGTACCTTACTGCCTACTCGCAGACGGGAGGTGTCGAGCGTGACGGGGGTCTCCGCATCTCCTACCATGCGCATGAAGCTTTCCATCTGGGAATGGGGTATGAGGGCGAAATGGTTCTTGCCGCTGTTGTCCTTGCGGGCACGGTCCATCATGAAGTAAAGGATGAACTTGGCCTTGCAGGCAATGGTGTAGCGCACCTTGTCTGTGCACCTTATAAATAGGTAGCAGGGGCAGAGGATGCGATCGACCCAAACGCGCTTGCCGGTACTGGGCCACTCATGAAGCTCGCGCTGTGAGGGGACATAGGTTTCTATCTCGGCCTCTCCCTCTTTGAAGAGGGCCTTGAGCTTCTTCTCGCACGCTTTTTCGGTGTTGGGCGTGACTACGGCGATGTACCAGACGGTATCCTGTTGCATGATGGGCGATGACCTGTTGAAAAAAGGGGTGTATTTGGATTTACACAAAGCCTACGGCATCGGCAAGTTTGGTGTACCTGCCGACCAGCAAACGGGATTGCAGGACTCCGTTTCCCCTGCACAGGATCTGATTGCTTTGCTCATGTCCATAGCCCTTTAGTAATGCCTCACTCTTAGTAAGAGTGCGACCATAAAATTACAATCATCTGACAATCAGATTGTTGCAAAACACAGAAAATAAAGAGTGTAATCATCCCATCGAATCCCCTCATCATTCCGGCTCCTATACGTTAAATAAGTTTAAGATGTAAGGCTCAAAAAGGGCATTCTGGGCTTATTTAGAAAGAAAATAGTACATTTGCCTGCAAATACGCACTCTTACTAAGAGTGCGACATTTTTTGTATCCCCCCACCCTCTTTTTCAGACAATTACGGATTCGCCGAGAATAGCTCGTGTGATTTGGATGCAAGATATTTGCATAAGAAAGTTTGCCATACGCCTTTGTTTTTGCAATTTCGCGCAAACTTTAAAAAAAACAAGTTGTCATGATAAAAGTTCAGATTGACTTCGGAGGGGCAAACCGTCCGATGGAAGAGGGTCTCTTCCACTATTTCCAACAATGTATTCAATCGCTTAAAGCGGCAGGACGACTGCGTACCTCCGCTACCTACCGGCAGACGCTGCTGAGTCTGAGGCACTACCGACAGGAGGTGGACCTCCCCTTGGACGAGATTACTTCAACCTTTGCTATCGCCTATGAGGGCTGGCTCCGCTCACGGCACCTCTGCCGCAACAGTACTTCGTTCTACATGCGCATCTTGCGTGCGGTCTATAACCGGGCGGTACGCGATGGACTTACGCCTGACCGACAGCCTTTCCGTGAGGTCTATACGGGGATTGACCGAACGGCCAAACGGGCGCTCACCGCTGCTGATATACACCGCATCCGAACTGCGGACCTCTCTGATGATCCGCAGATGGCCTTTGCCCGAGATATGTTTATCCTCTCCTTCTTCTTGCGGGGCATCGCTCCCATCGACCTTTCGCTCCTGCTGAAGAGCGACCTCAACTGCAATTTCCTTACCTATTGTCGCCGCAAGACGGGGCAGTCGCTCACCATCCGCATCGAGCCTTCTATCCAGGCAATCCTGGACAAGTACCCCTGTCCGGATTCTCCCTATCTCCTTCCTCTTATCCGGAAGGCGGATGGCACGGAGCTGCAGCAGTACCGAAGCGCCACGCAAACGGTGAACCGTAACCTCCGCAAGCTGGCCACCCGGCTGAATATCCACCAGCCGCTGACTCTCTACGTGGCACGACACAGCTGGGCCAGCATTGCTCAGGCCAACCAAGTGCCGCTCAGCGTCATCAGCGGTGCCATGGGACACGACTCGGAGAGGACTACGCAAATCTATCTCTCCTCCATCCTGACCGAGGATATAGATAAGGTCAACCAAATGATTATGAAAAGGGTATAAAGAGACAGGGCACCACACCAGGCGAACCTGGAAGCGATGCCCTGCGGGGGAAGGGGATGAGCCTCTTGTCGGATTCGAACCAACGACCCCGAGATTACAAATCACGTGCTCTGGCCAACTGAGCTAAAGAGGCGGGGTGGGTAAGCTTACTATATCGCGCCGCTACAACCAACTACCTTTGCTGCGGTCAGGCCCTGGAGGATTCGAAGGGAGCTGGCCGTATAGGACTTACCCATGTTGTTGCTTTCATTTTGCGGGTGCAAAGGTACGACTATTTTCCGAATATGCAAACATTCGGGCAAAAAAAATCTATCTGCTTTCGTAAATTGGGAAAAAGAGCTATCTTTGTGGCCTCATTAAATATGTGTAATCTTTAACGATTCGTGGTTATGACTATGACTAATCCTGCTTCGCCCCTCAACCCGTATGCTACTCTCATGGGTACCTATATGGGTATATTCTGGGTGGCCAAGTTTGCCTTGATACCGCTGGGTATGGAGTCGCCGTTCCTGATTTTCTTCTACTGTGGACTGACGCTCTGTGTGCCGTATGTGGCCTTCTGCATGGCACGAAGCTACCGCGACCGGGTGCTGGGCGGGGTAATCAGCTTCGGAAAGGCGTGGGGGTTCCTCTTCCAGCTCTTTATCTATGCTTCGCTGCTGTCGGCTTTCTGCATCTACCTCTATTTCCGGTTTATCGATGGGGGCTACCTGCTGAATGGACTGGAGGAGCGGACAAGGGAGTTTCTGCAGCTGATGACGCTGGAGGAGAAGGCGGAGCTGAAACCGCAGCTGGAGCTGATCATCGAGAGCCTGAGGAGCCGGACGCCTATCGTGATTGCGATGGAGCAGATTACGCAG
>CAMGIP010000171.1 GCA_946056155.1 uncultured Mediterranea sp.
ACTGCCAGCCCTGCTTATTTCAGGTAATCACTTCGGCTTTGTAGCCATTGTGGGTATTTTAGGACTGGCCGGAATGCTCATCAAGAACGGCATCCTGCTGGTGGACGAGATACAGCACCTGCAGGCCAAAGAGATGAGCCTCGATGACACACTGGTAGAGGCCACCATCACCCGCCTGCGTCCCGTGATGCTGGCCTCCCTCACCACGATGCTGGGCATGGTACCCCTGCTCTTCGATGACATGTTCGGAGCCATGGCCGCCTCTATCATCGGCGGCCTGTTAGCCGGTACCCTCATGACACTTCTGCTGCTCCCCGTACTCTATTCACTCTTGTACAAACACCAAACGCATGAATGAGCTACAGTGGCTGAGATTATAGCAGCGGAGAGAGGAGGCGGACAAGACTCTCTGCTCCTTTTCGGTACCACTTACGTTGCTGCCAGCTCTTCAGCTGCAGAGGCTCGGCATCGCGCTGGTCGCGGAGGAAAAGCTCGCGCATGGCAGGGGTTGTGGCGGCATCATAGACGAAGGCATTGACCTCGAAGTTGTGCTCGAAACTGCGGAAGTCCATGTTGGTGCTTCCGATGGTGTAGAACTGGTCATCGCTCACAATCAGCTTGGAGTGGAGAAATCCTCGCTTGTAGAGATAGACCTTGACACCGGCCTGGAGTACATATTCTATATAGGAGCAGGAGCCTAAGTGGGTCAACACACTATCGGCCTTATAGGGAATCATCACCCGCACATCCACCCCTGACAGGGCGGCACTCTGCAAGGCCAGCAGCAAAGGCTCCGTGGGAAGGAAATAGGGGGTTTGGATGTAGAAGTAGTGCTTGGCATTGGAGATGGCCATAATCAATCCTTGCAGTACCGCTCGCCAGGGGGAAACGGGACTTCCCGTGACAATCTGCACCACAGGGCCACCGATACGGTCTATACGGGGGTAATAGATGGACGAGGTGATGAGCGACTGGGTCACGAAGTACCAATCGAGCAGGAAGGTACTCTGAAGGCCATGCACTGCCCTACCCTCGATGCGGAGCTGGGTGTCGCGCCAGATGCCCCAACGAACTCCGCGCATATAGCGTTCGGCCAGGTTCATGCCTCCCACAAAGCCGACATTGCCATCGACCACTACGATTTTGCGGTGGTTGCGGTAGTTGACCTTGCTGGTAAAGAGTGGGAACCTCACCTTCAGAAAGCTGCGTACCTCAATACCGTTGGCTCGCATCCCGTTGAAGAAGCGGTGGGGCACATGCCAGCAACCTACATCGTCATAGATCAGGCGCACCTCCACTCCGCGATGCACGCAGTCGATGAGGGCATCCCGAACCAGACGCCCTACCGCATCATCCTCGATGATATACGACTCTATGTGGACATGATGCTTGGCACGAGCCAAGGCACGCAACAACGCCTGCAGCCACTCCACCCCTTGGGTGTAGGCCTCCACCTGATTGCCGTCAAAGGGAAAGGATTGGTTGATTTGTCGGAAGAAGTCCATCAGTCGCTGATAGGCCGGTGGCACTTCGATGGACTGCTGGGTGAGGTATTCGGCCATGGGATTCTTGAGCAAGCGATTGTAGCTCTTGCGGGTGATGATCTGCTCGCGACGGTGGGTACGACCGAAAAAGAAGTAGAGCAGCAATCCTATCAGCGGGAGAAACATCAGCACCAATACCCACGCCAAGGTCTTTACCGGATTACGACTGTCAAGCACTATCACGACTATCGTACCGATCACCAGCCCGAAGTACACCAAGTCAAAGGCTACCGTGGCTACCGTACTTGCTATGAACGACCATTCAAACATCGGGGCAAATATAGAACTTTTTCAGAGAAGGTGGTAACGCTTGGGCAAAAAATAGCGTTATGATAATCATAACTTCTATTTTTGAACAGATGTTTTTCGTTTGGAGGGCATCTGAATGTTACGGTAGGGGTTAGACAGATTATACCCCGGGGTAAAAATCCGTGCTACGGTAGGGGTTAGACAGATTTTACCTCGGGGTATCATTCATTATATGGCTATAGGGTTTGGCGAAGTTGAACTGTTAAGGAGGGTTCTATTCATTCGCTTGGGCAGATGACAAAACGTCAACGTTTTCGATAAGCCATATGGAGCATAGCCAAGCCATGCTTGAGCTATGCCATGGCGAGAATTAGAAGGGACGGCGACCACCGGGAGGGGGACCCATAGGACGTCCGTGACCACCAGGACCACCGCCGAAGGGACCGAAGCCCTGCTGCATATTCTTCGCCTTCTCGCGTGCAGACTTGCTTCCGAAGATGTTCAGGCGATAGATGAAGTGGAACATGCAGTAGCTGTTGATGCCGTTGTACTGATAAACCGAGCGTCCGTTGGCAGTGAGCGAGCGAGTGATGTTGCTCTGCTGCTTGAGGATATCGTACATCTCAAAGCTGAGAGTAGCCGCTCCCTTGAGGAAGGTCTGTGAGAGCTGGGCATTCCAGATCAGCTCGTCACGGTTCATGCTGCTGTCGGAATAGCCGCGACGGCTCTGGTTGGCAATGTTGGTGGCCAGGCTCATGTTCCACGGCATGGTAACGGTGGTGTTGGCACCGTAGGAGTAGTTGTAGGGCTCCTGATTGTTGGTGGGTGTGAGCTTGTCCTTCTCTATGCTATAGTTGATGGAGCCGCTCACTCCGAACTCTAACCAGTCGTTGCGGAAGGTACCATTCAGCCGCTCCTCAAGGGTGAGGTCGGTAGTGGTATTCTTCTGAGAATCCTTCTGGCCACTCGTGGTCACATAGCCCACATTGTTGGTATAGTTGATACGGCTGAAGGTGCCGATGGTGAATTTCTTGTTCTTCAACGCCGTGTTGATGCCAAACATACCAAAAGCATTCCAGTTACCATTGATATTCTCCGGTTTCGTGGTCCATCCACCGGTGGTAGAGTCATAGGTGCGCATGTTGCTGATGCTGTTCTGGGTCACCTGCACCCGGCCGTGGGTGAAGATGCCACGCTGTTTCTCGGCATTGTAGGTGTTATAGAAGAGCATGACGTTGTGAGAGAAGGAGGGCTTCAAGCCGGGATTACCCATGCGGATATTGAGCGGATTGGAGTTGTCGGTGATGGGCAACAGGTTCTCCATGCTGGGCTGGCTGCTGCGTCCGCGGTAGTTGAGTCGGAGCTGGCTCACCTTGGAGAAGCGGATGCGCAGGTCCACGTTGGGAGCGAAGTTGGTCACGTTGCGCGTAGTATCGGTCATGAAGCCACCCTTGCGGTAGGAGAGGATGGTGTGCTGCGGCTGCATGGTGGCACCCACATTGAGCTGCCATATCTTGCGGATAAAGCGGAGTCCCACCATCGCCTCGTGGTTGAAGTACTTGTACTCGGCATACTTGCTCTGTTCCCAGTCCTTCATGCTCTCATAGCCCGAGGGAAGGAGATCGCCCAAGTTCCAGGAGGTACCGGTGAGGTCGTAGGTACTCTTGTCGCTCTCGCTATACTTGTACTGGAAGTTGTAGCTGAACTGCAGGAAGGTGGCCTTAGCGATCGGCTCACTATAGGTGAGACGTGCCGAGTAGTTCCAGTTGCTCGTAGGGGTGGTGATGAATCGGCGGATGGAGTTGTCGTTGTTGGTACTCTGGAAATAGCGGGTATCTACCATGCTGTACTGCTCGCTATCGTTGTCGGAATATCCACCATTGAGGCGAAGGGTGATGTTACGTCCCTTGGTGCCGAACTTACGGTTGAGCTGGAGTGAGGCGCTGGCCGAGAGGCTGTTGCTCTCCGAAGCCGAGCTACTGTTGCTGGTATTGACACGGATATCCTTGAGCGGGTCATCATCGAGAATATCGGCCTTGGCCAGTTTATCCAAGTCCAAGTAGTCATTGGGATTGTCTATCACCAGGAAGGGGTCGCTGTTGAAGGTAGCCGACTCGGACAAGCTGCTGCCGTCATTGTCGCCCCATGAGAAGTTGGGACGGAAGATGATGTTGGTCATCGAGTCAGGCTTCCACTCCAGGCGGAAGTCAGCATTGATGGTGCTGTTGCTGGTCACGGAGCGGGAGTTGGAGTTGGAGAAGGAGGATGAGGGATTGCTACCCGCAGGCAGGAAGTTCTCCGCATAGCCTGTGCTCACCGCCTTGTTGCCTCGGTAGTTGTAGCGTACGCTACCACCCATCTCCACCTTGGAGCTCTCAGTGGCAAAGTTCAATCCCAGCTCCTTGGTGTCGGTCAGACCGTTGTTGCGTCTCCAACGCGGACCGCCTCCACCACCAGAGAATCCCTGGTCATTGACATTGTTGGCTCCGGCAATGAGCGATACCTGCGAATGGTCACTGAAGTAATTGACCATAGCCTTCTCCATATATCGGTTCTTCGTACCTAACGAGAGGTCGATATTTCCAAAGACACCCTGGTTCATACCCTTCTTCACTGTGAGATCCAGCACCGTCTCCTCCTCACCGTCATCAATGCCAGTGATGCGGGCCAGGTCACTCTTCTTGTCGTAGGTCTTCAGCTTATCGACCATATCCACGGGAAGGTTCTTCAGTCCGGTCTTCACGTCACCACCGAAGAACTCCTTACCATTGACCATCAGTT
>CAMGIP010000172.1 GCA_946056155.1 uncultured Mediterranea sp.
GGTTCTTGCCCTGTGTCAGGGTGCAGGTGGCCTTGATGGAGGGGTGCTTGGAGAGACTCAGACTGAAGGTGGCCGTGCGGCTCTCTACGTCGAGCGGAGATTTGCTCACCTCGAAGCTGAAGTTCTCATGAGTGGCTTGCAGGTTACTCACCCAATCCGCATCGGTGGTAATCACCACAGTCTCGTCCTGGGCCAGCCCGCTGGTAAGGATTGCCACCTCAAATGCACCGCCTGTACCCGCAACGGCTATGGTGGGCGTATTGACGATCAGCTCGGGAATCACCTCATCGTCGTCATCAGAACAGGAGGCAAAGCCTGCGCACAGGCTTAGGACAACGAATGTCCAAGATAAAAATCCTTTCATATGGATGTAATTTAATGATTGAAGTTTCATAAAAGGCTCTTTTTCGAGAATCTATGCTATTGGGTGTGTTCAACTTTATCTCCATATGATCAAAGGATGAACCCATAGCAAGAAATATTCCCGTTTTGGCTATAGATTCGCGGGGTGGTCGTGAGTAGAGGTACGAACATCCCAATACATCGGTGAATAGATGTTGTTGCTCTTGTCCTGCAGACGGTCCACAGCCTCCTTCCAGTAGTTGTAATTGAGGGTACTCTCCGTATCAGGGTATTTGATACGGCGGATGATGTCTCCCTTACTTTCGGTCAGCGGCTGGAATCTGTACTCCTTGCCATTGACCGAGCCGATGGCTTCACCCGGACGGACCAGCTGCTCGGGATAGCCCGTACGGCGATACTCGGTCCATGCCTCCATGCCGTTGAGGTAGAGGTCGATGTACTTCTGCACCGCTACGGCTTCGGCATCTACCTTGGCAGATACGCGGTTCACGTACCCCAAGGCATCGGTTTCCGTCACGTTGGTGAGTGACTGCACGGCCCAGCGACGGATGGAGTAGCGCACTCCCTCGCGGAACTCCTCCACGTTGAAGTTGTGTGCCTCGCAGAGGATAAACATCAGCTCAGAGTAGGTCATGATGGGGTAAGCAAACGACCGTTTCAGGAAGAAGGGCGGATTCTTCTGCCAGTTGGAACAGTTCTCAAAGTAGGCTGTTGCAGCCTCATTAGGAACGCCGTAGAGCATACCGCGGATGACTCCCTGATTGGAAGTGGTGTATATGGGCAGACGAGGATCATTCAGCGATTTCATCAGATCGACCAAGGGATGGGCAATCGTGAAGTCACTGCGTTTATTCACGAAAAAGTGATAGTAGAAGCCACAATACTCCGTTCCCGACTCAGAGAACTGGTAATAGGCATTGTCGGCACTGCTCTGGAACACGCCGTCGCGTACCGCTTCCTCAATGTATTCGCGCCAATGACTATCCACTTTGGAGAGATGCAGAGCCAGACGGCAACGCAGGGAGTTGGCAAAGCGCTTCCACTTCACGGGGTCACCATCGTAAATCTGGTCACTGCCGCTGACAAAAACACGCTGATTGACATCGAACATATTGGAGGCCTCTTTCAGCTCCTTCAGCAGCTGTTCATAGATGGACTTTTGGGTGTCGTAATGGGTGTAATAGACCCCCTCTTCCAGCTTCATCGCCTCACTATAGGGCAGGTCGCCCCAGGCATCGGTCATGAGACTCATCACCCAGGCTCGAAAGGTCATGGCGGCGGCAATCTGATTGCAGTTTGCTCCGTAGAGAGCCTGTTCAGCTCTAGTCTCTTCATTGCTATTCAGGGCGATGATTTTGTTCAGGTTAGTCAACGTAGCGTAGGCATTATTGAAATACTCGCCAATGAGATCGTTGTCCTGCCGATAGCGAGTTTGTTCGGTGTAGGCTGTTTCGGATAAGTGCTGAGCATAAAGATGAAAAGTACGTCCACAGTCACTCAATGAGGTGAGCTGGTCCATAAACAACTTCTCGGTACCGCTCATCAGCATGTGGGAGGGCACACTGCCGGGGCTGTTGGGATTCTCGTTGAGATTTCCGAAATCATCGCACGAACCCAAGGAGAAGCAGAGCAGGCAAGCTGCTATCGAGGCAGTTCCTTTCTTATAGAGGATATTATATTGTTTCATTGCTGTAACTTAAAATTTGAGGTTGATAGTCAGTCCGTAGTTTCTTGAGGCCGGTGTATGTCCGAAATCGAGTCCCTGCACGTTGCCGGCATTGTTGACGATGCTTTCGGGGTCGAAGTGACGGGTATCGGGGCCCCATACGGCCAGGTTGCGGGCATAGGCCGAGAGGTGCATATCCTTGATGTAGCGGCACTTCAGAGGCACATGATAGCCCACGCTGATTTCGCGCAGCTTCACGTAGTCGCTCCGCAGTACAGACTGAGCTGCCGGGCCCGAATAGTAATCGTAGCCCCAGTCCTGTGCATTGACGGCCGTGGTGTTGGGTGTGCCCTTGTCGTCGATGACACCTTCCAGCACGATGCCTTTTTCGCGGATGCCGTTCTCTGCGGTTTCTGCCAGTTGGCCACCGTAGATACCAAACAGGTAGCTGGAAGAGAAGTAGTGTCCACCCTTCTGGAAATCAATCTGTACGGAGGCATCAAAGCGACCAATTCGGAAGCTGTTGTTCCATCCGCCGGTAAAGTCTGGATAGGCATTACCCAGCTTTTCGTAGCTGTTGCTGGTCTTGTAGAGTCCCGTTTCGGGGTCTATCATGCGTCGTCCCTCGGAGTCGAAGACGTAGTTGGTACCCATGATGACGCCATACTCCTCACCCACGTAGGCACCCAGCTCGGCTGCAAATCGTCCTATGGCAAGGCGGTAGTAATCCACATTGTCAATCAGCTTCTTCACGCGGTTCTTGTTTTGCGACAGTGTGAGTGTCGTGTTCCACTCAAACGAGCGGGTCTGTATGGGGGTGGCATCTAGGGTGAGCTCCACACCTCGGTTGGTCAGCACACCGGCATTATAGACTGCATAGGTATATCCTGTGCTGCCCGACACGGAGAAGGGGACAATCTGGTCGCGCGACTCACTGCTGTAGTAGGTCACGTCCAGACCGAGGCGGTTCTTCAGGAAGGCCAGTTCCAGGCCAACCTCCCACGAATAGGTGGTCTCCGGCTTCAGCTGATTGTTGTTCAGCGTATTGCTCAGTATGTAGCCGGGTACGCCGTTGCCGATGTTGGTGTATTGCTTGTAGGCCGTGAGCAGGCTGTAAGGGGCGGTGTCGTTACCCACCTTGGCCCATCCCGCACGCAGCTTACCGTAGGTGAGCCAGGGCAGCTGATTGCTGAGCAGCTCGCTGAAGATGAAGCTGGTGGTGAATGAGGGGTACCAATAGGTATTGTTTCCCTTGGGCAGTGTGGAGGAGCTGTCGCGTCGCAGGGTAGCCTCCAGGTAGATCATGCTGCGCCAGCCCACGCTGACGTTGCCGAAGAAGGAGTTCAGCCCGCGGCGGCTCACCTCATTGGTGGCCAGCGGAGTCTGCACCGAATTGCTGAGGTTGTAGAGTAAGGGGATGGCCAGACCGCCTTGGGTCGTTCCCGTGGTCAGTTCATAGCGGCGGTGCATGATGTTGGCACCCAGGTTGGCCTGCAGCGAGAAGTCGCTGAAGTCGTAGTGTCCCATCAGCATCCACTCATGGTTGATTTCGTACTGCTGACGGGCACGTTCGGTATAGGAGCTCTCCTGTTGCGAGCCAATGGCCACATGCTCATACTCCTTCTGGGAGAAGTAGTCCAGATTCACTTTGTACTGCGCCTTCAGCCAGGGGGCAATCTGGTAGGAGGTTCCCACGTTGCCATAGATGCGGTTGCGGGTGTCGTTCTGGCTGTTCATGTAGATAGACCAGTAGGGATTGTCGTTGTAGGCAGGTGTGGGGTCATCCCACGAGGTGCGGTTCCAGGTGTGCTGTTCGCCCGAGGGGCTGACGTACATCTCCTTCAGTTGCTTGAAGTCCAGCTGGCGTTGCCACCAACAGGTGGCCTTCATGAAGACGTTGTTATCTCCATATCCAGTCTCCGTGCGTCCCTTGGTACGGGTATTGAGGTAAGAGACATTGGTAAAGACCTCCAGGCGCTTGTCCTTGCTCTTCAGCGTTCCGGAGAGGTTGAGGGCATTTTTGTGCTGCTTGCTGTTGGGCACCATGCCCTTGGTCTCCGTGTTGGTGTAGGAGAGGCGGAATTGGCTTGTCTCGCTCGTCTTGGCCAAGGCGATGTGGTTGCTCAGCGTGAGGCCGGTCTCGAAGAGTGACGAAAAATCGTGCTTGGCAGGGAGCCACTTCGAGGGTATGGGGTCCCCCTGCTTGCCCCCCTCTTCCCATCGCGCCAGGTCATACCAGGTCAGCACCTCCTGCCCCTCCAGCTTGGGTCCCCAGCTCTCATCTACACCGTAGTTGGGTATCTGATAGACTCTTCCGTTAATGGTAGCGGTAGAGAAGGAGGTGCTGTTGCCTCCACCGTACAGGTTCTGATACTCAGGCAGCTTACCCACCCGTTCGATGCCCATGGTGCCGGAGTAGGATACCTCCAGTCCCTCTTCCTTGCGTCCGCGCTTAGTGGTGATGAGGATGACTCCGTTGTTGGCCCGCGAGCCATAGAGGGCCGAGGCACTG
>CAMGIP010000173.1 GCA_946056155.1 uncultured Mediterranea sp.
AATCATCGCTTGATGAGGGTGCTGTTCCCCGTGAGTCATCGTTTGATGAGGGTGCTATTTCCGGTGGACGTCGTCGTTTTTTGAAGGCGTTGGGCGGATGGGGCGTTGCGGCTTCGACCGCTTGGCTGACCGGCTGCCGTCAGGCTGAGAAGCAAGAGGGTGAGGCTGTTTCTCTCCTGGAAGAGATTCCTACTGACCGGATGACCTATCGTACCGACCCCAAGACAGGAGAGAATATCTCCCTTCTGGGTTATGGATGTATGCGTTGGCCTACCCTCAAGGAGGAGGGGCAACCCATTGATCAGGAGACGGTGAATCGGCTGGTGGATTATGCCATCGCCCATGGGGTCAACTACTTCGATACATCGCCGGCCTATTGCAAAGGCATGAGCGAGAGAGCTACGGGCATTGCCTTGAAGCGCCATCCCCGTGAGAAATATTTCATTGCGACCAAGCTCTCCAACTTCTCGCCCGATACCTGGAGCCGAGAGGCCTCGCTGCAGATGTATCATAACTCGTTCAAGGAGCTGCAGGTGGACTACATCGATTTCATGCTGCTCCACGGCATCGGTATGGGTGCAGGCGATGACGGTATGCCAGCCTTCCGCGGACGCTATATCGACAACGGCATCCTGGACTTTCTCGTGGAGGAGCGTGAGAAAGGACATATCCGTCACCTCGGATTCTCCTACCATGGCGATATCCGTGTCTTTGACTACCTGCTCTCCTGCCACGACAAGTATCATTGGGACTTTGTGCAGATACAGCTCAACTACCTCGATTGGCATCATGCGAGGGAGATCAATCCTCGCAATACCAATGCCGAATATCTGTATGGTGAGTTGGCCAAGAGAGGTATCCCGGCGGTCATCATGGAGCCTCTGCTCGGCGGTCGCCTCTCCAAAGTCAACGACCATGTAGTGGCCCGTCTGAAGCAGCGTGAACCGCAGCGGAGTGTGGCCTCCTGGGCTTTCCGTTTTGCCGGTTCCTGGCCCGGTGTGCTGACCGTACTGAGCGGCATGACCTATATGGAACACCTTCAGGATAACGTGCGTACTTTCGCCCCGTTACAGGTGCTGAGTGAGGAGGAGAACCAGTTTCTCTTTGCCACGGCCGACCTGATGATGCAGTTTCCCACCATTCCCTGCAATGACTGCAAGTATTGCATGCCTTGTCCCTATGGGATAGACATCCCCTCGATACTGCTGTATTACAACCGTTGTGTCAATGAAGGCCACGTGCCCGAAGGGAGCCAGTCGCCCGATTACCGCAAGGCTCGCCGTGCTTTTCTGGTGGGGTATGACCGTGCGGTACCCTCGCTCAGGCAGGCCAGCCACTGCATAGGTTGCAACGAGTGTGCCCCCCATTGTCCGCAGAAGATAGATATCCCCGAGGAGCTTCACCGTATAGACCGATTGGTGGAACAGTTGAAGCAGAACAAATTGTAAAGGCATGGGGTGTAGGAGAAAAACAGTCAATGAACGGAGCTGCTCTGCATCTGGCAAGCGGAGTCACTTGGCGTGTTATCGCTTTGCCTTGTCCCAAGGCTGGGAGTGCCCTTTGCAGTCTCTCTTGTTGTTTTTCGTTCTTCTTTCCATATCCTCTCTCTCGTCTGCTTTTCCGTCTCTTACAGACGGACTTCTTCAGCGTGAGGTTACCTTTCCCGCTGCCTCTTATACGGTCTCTCCCTCTGCAAGTTCCTCAGTCTCTCAGAGGGTTTATCCCTCAGCGAGCTCCTCTGCCTCTGTAGCGGCTCCTCCCTCAGACTATTTGAAATCTCTTTCGGTGCTGTCGCGTCAGCAGGATGCCCGAGCCGATAGTATCATGGAGCGAGTGCGCTTCTTCGCCCCCTTTTACGACGGATTGGTTGACGGCTATAAGGCCCGGCTCTACATCAAAGGAGAAATCGATGTGGCCCGGAAAAATATCCTGCTCCGATTTGTCCCCCACATGTTTCGTTTGCGTAAGGGGGAGCGGCAGTATCTGGTGGAGACCATGAGCGACCTGAACTATACGGCTCCGGATCTTTTTGATCAGAAGGTGAAGGCCTCCGTGGGTACGGTCAGGAAATTCTGGAATGTGGACGGAAGGTTGCCTGAGTACTTTCAGGTGAAGGTCTATGCATCTACCTTGCTCAACGACAAGCTGATATCCCCACTTTCTGCCGATGCCCCCCGCTATTACAGCTATCGGTTGGATTCCGTCAGCGGACCCTCCCATAATCGCACTTTCCGTATCCATTTCACCCCCCGACACAGAAGCTATCAGTTGGTTGAGGGGTCTGTAGTGGTGAGCGAACATGTGTGGAGTGTGCGTGAACTCTGTTTTGACGTTCGCTCTGAATTCAACACCTGGCAGATGGAGGTGAAGATGGGCGAGGTAGGACAGAATAATGAGTTCCTTCCTGTACAGATTGGGCTGACGGGGCTGTTTCATTTCTTGGGCAATCGCATCGGTCACTCCTATCTCTCCAATCTGGAGTATCAGGAGATTGTTCCTCATGATCCCTCCCGCAAACTGAATCCCTCAAAGAGCAGCCGTTACGACCTCACCTCCTCTTATGTCCTGCGAACAGATACCAACGCCTACCGGCAGGATACATCCTACTTTGCCTCCCTCCGTCCTCTTCCGCTCACGCCGGGAGAAGAGGCCATCTACCAACGTCATTTCCGGAGGGCAGATACGCTCTATCATCTCAAGAACAATCAGCAGAGTGGGGTCAGCTGGGCTCAGGTGGGGGATGTTCTGATTGAGTCCAACACATTGCAGCTGAGGAATATGGGAAGCCTGCGTTTCTCGCCTATCCTCAATCCGCTGATGCTCAGCTACAGCCCGTCGAACGGACTCTCCTATAGCCATAGGCTGAGGTACCAATGTCTGTTGCCCCATGATCGGATGATCTACATCAGTCCATACGCCGGCTACAACTTCAAGCAGAAGACCTTCTACTGGCGTATCAACGGAAGTTTCGACTATCTGCCGAGCAAGCGTATGGCACTCAAAGCGGAGGTGGGTAATGGTAACCGTATCTACAGTAGCCGGATGCTGGAGGAGCTGAAGGATCAGCCGGACAGTATCTTCAACTTCAACCGGTTCAATATGCTCTACTATCGCGACCTCTATCTCAAGTTGAGGAACAGCTGGGAGATGGTCAACGGACTTACCCTGGAGCTGACGCTGGCTATGCACCGGCGCACGGAAGACCGCGAGCAACGGCGGTCGCAACTGCAGGCGCTCAAAGAGGCGGGCATCCTCATCGGTACCATTCCACGGCCCAATCTGGAGATGCTGAATGCATACAACAGCTTTGCACCCGGCGTGCGGCTGGTCTGGACTCCCGGTCAGTACTACTATATGCACGGCAAGCGGAAGGTCAATCTTCACTCCAATTATCCGACGATTTCAGTCGAGTGGGAGCGAGGAGTGAAGGGTGTGCTGCCCAATTCGGGTGAGTACGAACGGGTGGAGGTGGATTATCAGCACCAGCTCAAACTCAGCCCCATGCGCAATCTCTACTACCGCATGGGGTGGGGTGCCTTCACCAAACAGCAAAGCATCTATTTTGTCGATTTCACGAATTTCCGCCGCTCCAATCTTCCTACCGGGTGGAACGACGATATGGGAGGTGTGTTTCAGCTGCTGGACGGTCGCTGGTACAACGCTTCGCGCGACTATCTGCGGGCCAATTTCACCTATGAAGCCCCCTTCCTTCTCCTCTGTAGCCACAACCGGTTCACCAAGCATGTGCTCAACGAGCGTCTCTATTTTGGCATCTTGAAGGTGCCTCACCTGAACCCTTACGTCGAAGTGGGATATGGCATCGGCACCCACATCTTTGATTTCGGCTTCTTTACCGGTTTTGCCAACGGCAAATATCGGGAGATGGGGGTGAAATTCACCTTCGAACTCTTCAACCGGTAAGGGAAGAGCGGGTCTCTCTTGTTCACCCCTCAATTTTGCGCAATGATACTTTTAAATTTGAAGTCGAACAGATGCAAAACAGAGGGGCTTTCAGACGGTTTGTGGGGGAGGGAGGGCTGTCAGAATCCTCGTTTGATGAGATTCATGAACTCTTCGCGCGTCTTGGCCTGATTGAAGGCACCGGTAAAGTCACTTGTTGTCGTTATGGAGTTCTGCTTCTCCACGCCACGCATCTGCATACACATGTGTTTGGCCTCCACCACAACCATCACTCCCAGCGGATTGAGGGTCTCCTGGATGCACTCCTTGATCTGGAGGGTCATCCGCTCCTGTACCTGGAGCCGGTGTGAGAAAATATCTACTACACGGGCTATCTTGCTCAGTCCTGTGATGTAGCCGTTGGGGATATAGGCCACGTGTGCCTTGCCGTAGAACGGGAGCATGTGGTGCTCGCAAAGGGAAAAGAAGTCGATGTCTTTGACG
>CAMGIP010000174.1 GCA_946056155.1 uncultured Mediterranea sp.
ATTCCAAGTAAAATATCTACTTTTGTGTTCGATAACGGGTTAATAAAACTAAAACGTATTTCTTATCTATCCTTTTTATAATCAGTAGTATATATAATAGAGTATATAAAATAAATATTTTACACACTTTAAACTATCGCAGAATGAAAAACTTTATGGATGAAAACTTCCTGCTGCAGACAGAGACCGCACAGAAGTTGTATCACGAACATGCGGCTAAAATGCCCATCATTGACTATCACTGTCACTTGATTCCCCAGATGGTGGCTGATGACTATCAGTTCCGTTCACTGACCGAAATCTGGTTGGGTGGCGACCACTACAAGTGGCGTGCTATGCGCACCAACGGTGTGGATGAGCGTTTCTGCACAGGCAAGGATACTTCAGATTGGGAGAAGTTTGAGAAGTGGGCCGAGACGGTTCCCTACACCTTCCGCAATCCGCTCTACCACTGGACACACCTGGAGCTGAAGACAGCTTTCGGTATCGACAAGATCTTAAATCCCACTACCGCACGCGAGATTTACGAGGAGTGTAACGAGAAGCTGAAGCAGCCCGAATATTCGGCTCGCGGCATGATGCGTCGTTACCACGTGGAGACCGTCTGCACGACCGATGATCCCGTGGATTCGTTGGAATATCACATCAAGACGCGTGAGAGCGGCTTCGAAATCAAGATGCTGCCCACGTGGCGTCCCGACAAGGCGATGGCCGTAGAGGTACCTGCCGAGTTCCGCGCCTACATGGAGAAGCTGGCCGAAGTGAGCGGTGTGAACATCAGCAACTTTGACGATATGGTGGCTGCGCTGCGCAAGCGTCACGACTTCTTTGCTGAGCAGGGTTGCCGTCTCTCTGACCACGGTATCGAGGAGTTCTATGCGGAGGAGTACACCGACGAGGAGATTAAGGCTATATTTAATAAGGTATATGGCGGTACAGCCCTCACGCAGGAGGAGATCCTGAAGTTCAAGTCGGCCATGCTGGTCATCTTTGCCGAGATGGACTGGGAGAAGGGTTGGGCACAGCAGTTCCACTACGGTGCCATCCGCAACAACAACAGCAAGATGTTCAAGCTGCTCGGTCCCGACACCGGCTTCGACTCCATTGGTGAGTTCACCACCGCCAAGAAGATGGCTAAGTTCCTCGACCGCATGAACAGCATGGGCAAGCTGACCAAGACCATCCTCTACAACCTCAACCCCTGTGCCAATGAGGTGATTGCCACGATGTTGGGTAACTTCCAGGATGGCAGTATCCCCGGAAAGATCCAGTTCGGTTCCGGCTGGTGGTTCCTGGATCAGAAGGACGGTATGGAGAAACAGATGAATGCCCTCTCTGTGCTGGGTCTGTTGAGCCGCTTCGTAGGTATGCTCACCGACTCTCGCTCGTTCCTCTCTTATCCTCGTCATGAGTACTTCCGTCGCACGCTCTGCAACCTTGTGGGCCGTGACGTGGAGAACGGTGAGATTCCTTTCGCAGAGATTGACCGTGTGAACCAGATGATTGAGGATATCTGCTACAACAACGCCAAGAACTACTTCAAGTTCTAAATCCAGCCAACGCGCAGTCAGGGCGGGCAGCCAGTCTGAACAGAGCCAACAGGAAGACTTTCAGATGGCAACGGTGCGTTGTCCTGATGCCACAGGCCTTTCAGATGGCAACAGTGCATTGCCCTGATGCCATTGGCCATTCAGGCGGGCCCGGATAAATTAAAAGCGCCCCACTCCAGCTTAATGCATGGAGTGGGGCGCTTCTCTGTAAAAAAAAGGCTATCTATCACAGACAGCCAATCTTTAGTTAACCTTAAATCTAATACTATGAAAAACACGTTGCAAAGGTATGGCTTTCTGTCAAATTGCCAAAATTCTGCCTGCTTTTCTTTTTTAATATAACATGATTTAAAGAAACAGCTGTTTTTAGTTGCCAAATTGTCTATTCTCTCTGAATCGCTGACAAGAAGAGTGTGTGTCTGCGCATTACCATCTGACGACCAATTGAGGTTTATTACCAGGCAGCATACTGACGATTCGCATCATGGATTCGACGAAGTGAGCTCATCCTCCGCTTGTCGGAGGGTCTCCGGCTTGCCTACGTCGAACCACTTCACCTCCTGCAGCGGATAACCTTGGATGCGCAGTTGCCGGCACGCCTTCAGGTAGAAGGGGATGATGGAGAACTTTCCGCCCCATCCGCCGCTCTCCATGGCAGCGAACAGTGAGGGACTCATCACATGTACTCCACCGAAGGCCAGTTCCCGATAACCTCCCGTTGCATAGTCCAACCCTTCGGGCAGCACCTCACCCGTAGCGCGGTTGGTCCATCCATGCAGCCGATACTCCGCGTCAAAGAGCAGGTAGCGGGAGGTTTTCCGCTGGCTCACGAGCAACGAGGCATCCGCTCCACTCTCCCGATGATGCCGGTAGAAAGCCGCCAAGTCTAAGTCAGTCAGTATGTCCGCATTGTGCACGAGGAAAGGTTCGTCTCCATCCAGGAAGGGGCGCGCCTTCCAGATGCCCCCTCCCGTGTCCAACAGTTGGTCCCGTTCGTCACTCACATGCACGGTAAGACCGAAATTCTGGTTTGCCTGCAGGAAATCAATAATCTGTTGTCCGAAATGGTGAATGTTGATGGTGATGTCATCAAATCCCGCCTCCTTCAGTCGCAACATCACCCGTTGCAGCATCGGTTGGCCAGCTACAGGCACCAGCGCCTTGGGGGTATGGTCAGTCAGCGGTCGGAGTCTTGTCCCCAATCCCGCTGCAAAAATCATTGCTTTCATATGATTGTTCTAATAGTAGTTGATGAGTTGACCTTGAGCAAGTGTATAACTTGCGAAACCTGAATAAATTATAAACTTTAAATAGAACCAGTTTGTCAACCCTTCGCTTTAAATACCTGTTCAATATTCTGTTCTCGGTGCGTCAGATTCACTTGCACCCCAAACTTTTGGTTCAGATGTTCCGCGAGGTGTTGTGCCGAATAGACGCTCCGATGCTGTCCGCCCGTGCAGCCGAAGCAGACCGAGAGGTTGGTGAATCCCCGCTCCATGTAGCGCTTCACGCTCGCATCCACCAGTGCATAGACATGCTCCAGGAAGGTCGCAATCTCCCCGTCCTCCTCCAGGAACTTGATGACTGGTTCGTCCAGACCAGTGAACGGCTTGTACCGCTCATACTTGCCCGGATTGTTCACCGCACGACAATCGAAGACAAAGCCACCGCCGTTGCCCGTAGGATCCTCTGGGATACCCTTCTTGTAGGCAAAACTCATCACCTTCACCACCAGTTTCCGCTTCTGCAGGTCGTCCGTGAACTGCTTCAGTTCCGTCAGCTCCTTGAGCACCTTGCAGAGGTAAGGATATTCAGGGTAGGGCTCCTGCAGCAGTTGGCGCAGGTTCTCGATGGCGAAAGGCACGCTCTGGATGAAGTGCGGTTTCTTCTCGAAGTAGCCACGGAAACCGTAGGCACCCAGCACCTGCATCGTGCGGAAGAGCACAAAATGTCGCAGCTGCGCGTAGAAGTAGGACTCATCCACCGGCTGGTACTTACGCAACGCTTCAATATACTCCTTCAGCAACTCCCGGCGCAGGCTCTCCGGGTAGTTCGCCTTCGCCTGCCAAAGAAACGAAGCCACGTCATAATAGACCGGGCCCTTGCGTCCCCCTTGGAAGTCGATGAGCCACGGCTCTCCCTCCTTGATCATCACGTTCCGGCTCTGGAAGTCGCGATACATGAAGGTAGCCGAACTGCTGCGGAGCAGCACATCCGCCATCTTCTGGAAGTCATCCTCCAGCAGCCCCTCCTGGAAGTCGAGTCCCGTAGCCTTCAGAAAGCAATACTTGAAGTAGTTCAGGTCCCAAAGGATGCTCCGGCAGTTGAATTCCGGCAGCGGGTAGCAGTGGCCGAAATCCATACCATCGGCACCGGCAAACTGCACCGCAGGCAGCAGTCGCATCGTCTTGCGTAGCAGCTGCTTCTCCTCCTCACCGAACACACTTGTTTTCCGTCCCTTCTCTATGGCGTTGAAGAGCAACGTATCCCCCAGATCCTCCTGCAGGTAGAACAGGTCATCCTCCGACTGGATAAACACCTGCGGCACAGGCAGTCCCTTCTGTCGGAAGTGGTCCGCCATATAGAGGAACGCCCGGTTCTCTTCCACCGACTCTCCGCTCACCCCAATCAGCGTAGGTTCGCCATGCAGGCGGAAGTAGCGTCGGTTCGAACCCGATGCCGGCATCTCCTCAATCTCTTTCGGATCGTGTCCCGTAAAGGTCACATATAATTTCTTCAGTTCTTCAGTAATCATGATTCGCTATATCTATGGAAATTCAAATGGAATAAATTCTGCGCTAAGGTACAGCTTTTCGCTCAATCCTCCTCATTTACCTGCCACTTTTTCGCCAA
>CAMGIP010000175.1 GCA_946056155.1 uncultured Mediterranea sp.
ACTGTGGCAATAATCGAATCGATATTTGGGAAGAAGCGCTCGCGTGCCATCTGCAGAATCCTCGGACGTGCCTGGATGGTCGCAGGAGAATTGAATCCTATGGAGAACACAGCACGAATCATATAAAGCTGAGCCATCATCTGTTTCAGCATCGAGCGTCAACGTTGTGTGAGGCGTTGCTGCAATCTGTTTCAACAATTCTTTTTCGACTTCAATGTAATTGGTCGTATCAATACGTTTCCCTAATTTTATTGTGAGATTTTCCATCTTTACTATCCTGTGTGAGTTTTCCTAAATATTTACTTGTTACCATCGTGAGAAGAAGGGATAGGCATTCAACGAAATATTGAGAATTCTCTGTCTTCTCGCTAAAGCTGCGAATATAAGAAGAAAAATCAATTATCAGCCCATTTTCCATATACAATTCTACGAATAGCCAATCATTAACCCTTACCCCCCAATCGGTCATTAGCCTGTTATGCGCAAACAATCCCTCTTTTTGTCCGCTGTTTTCCCACTTTTCGGTTGCAATGGAATCCCACCAGCGCTCTCAAAACGAAAAATCATCTGCTCAAAAATAGAAATTATGATGATCATAACGCGAATAACCAATTTGGGATAAAGTTATTCTTTTCTTGATATTCTTATCGTTTGATAATTATTCACCACAAACTTGCCCCTCCTACATCGGATCTACGTCATAGTAGAGTATCGCTGACTTGAACTGCGGATTAGACATCATCTCCTGCTGTATCAGTCTGAGTGCCTGACGCACACTCGGCAAGGAGGCCCCCATCTCTATCTTGATCATCATCTTCCGGATAAAGAGGGTCTGCACACGGGCCACAGGAGGTTTATCTGGTCCCAGCACCCTTGTGCCGAAGCATTGACGCAACCGCTCGGCCATGGCCTGTGCCAGCTGCTCAGCAGTCTGCTCGCTGCGGTGCTTGAGGTAGATATAGATCAAGCGGTAGTAAGGGGGATAGCGGAACTGCTGCCGCTCGGCCAACTGTCCGGCAGCCATCGACTCGTAGTCATTGGCAATGACCTGCCCCAGTATCGGATGGTCGATATGCTTGGTTTGCAAAAGCACCAGCCCACGGCGTCCACTTCGTCCTGCCCTACCCGCCACCTGAGCCATCATCTGAAAGGCCCTCTCGTAGGCACGGAAGTCGGGATAGTTGAGCATCGTATCGGCATGAAGGATCCCCACCACACTCACCCGCTCGAAGTCAAGCCCCTTGGAGACCATCTGCGTTCCAATGAGAATATCGGTACGTCCCTGCTGGAAATCGGAGATGATGCGTTCGAAAGCCTGACGGGTACGGGTCGTGTCCAGGTCCATACGGGCCACCCGCGCCTCGGGAAAGAGTATCTTCACCTCCTCCTCAATCTTCTCCGTACCGAAACCCAGGGTGCGCAGGTCACTTCCTTCGCAAGCAGGACAGCGGCGGGGAAGCGGTTCGGTATAGCCGCAATAGTGGCAGGTGACCATCTGCATCCCCTTATGGTAGGTGAGGCTCACATCACAATACTTGCATTTGGGCACCCAACCGCAGGTGTGGCACTCCATCATGGGAGCAAACCCTCGGCGGTTCTGAAAGAGAATGACCTGCTCTTTACGTTCCAGACTCTCCCGGATATGCTTGAGCAGGAGAGGAGCAAAGGCACCTTTCATCCGCTTGGTACGCTGCAGTTCCTTGATGTCCAAGGGCACAATCTCAGGCAGTTCTATCTGCCGAAAACGCTCCTTGAGCTCCACAAGGGCATACTTATGGGTGACTGTAGCATGATACCAGCTCTCCAAGGAGGGAGTGGCTGTACCCAAAAGGGTACGTGCACCATCCCGTGCCGCCAGCACCAAGGCGGCATTGCGTGCGTTGTAGCGGGGAGCCGGGTCTTGCTGCTTGTAGGTGTTTTCGTGCTCCTCATCCACGATGATCAGTCCCAAGCGCTGGAAGGGGAGGAAAATGGAGGAGCGCACCCCGAGAATAATTTCATAAGGGTGGTCAGAGAGCTGCTTCTTCCAGATTTCTACCCGTTCTGCATCGGGAAATTTAGAGTGATAAACGCCCATGCGGGAACCAAAGACTTTCTGCAGACGCTGGGTAATCTGTGTCGTAAGCGCTATCTCGGGCAAGAGATACAGCACCTGCCGTCCCTGCTGCAGTTGTTCGCGAATGAGATGGATGTATATCTCCGTCTTTCCCGAGGAGGTGACACCATGGAGCAGACAGATGGGGGTAGAGAGAAAAGCCTGACGGATGGTGTCATAGGCACGTTGCTGGGCGGCACCCAACGGATGAAGGGGGACATCGGCCTGTAGAGACTGACTCTCAATACGGTCCACCTCGCTACGATAGACCTCCAACACACCACGTTGCACCAGTCCATTAAAGACTGCCGCGGTGCAGCCGGCCTTCTGCAACAAAAGTTGTTTGCTCACCTCCTTTTCGGGAGTGGGCTGTAGTGCACCGGAGAGTTCGAGGTATTTCATCAGAAGATCCAACTGTTTGGGGGCCCGCCGCTGGAGCTCGTCGAAAAAGATATGAAGGCGGTGCTCGTTGCGTGCCGCGGGAGTGAGTCGTACACGGCTCTCCCACTTGGGGCGGTAACCCTGTTTCATCTCCTCCTTGACCACCACGGCCTGCTTGTCCAATAGGTGTCGGACTATACCCCAGACATTCTTCATCTTGGAATCCTTCTCTAAAGTAGTCAATGTTAACTCTTTACCTTCGGGAAGAGAATTGAAAAGCTGCTGTTCACGGGGAGTTAGGTTGGCATAATCCTCAAATTCGGCACACCGCTCTATCTTGGTCTCGCTCTCCATCTTCAGTCCGGAGGGCAGGGCGGCTTTATAGACTTCACCGATACTGCAAAGGTAATAGTCGGCCATCCAAGCCCAAAATTCCACCTGTCCGGGGAGAAGGATAGGAGTAGCATCCAGCAGTTCCTGCACCTCTTTCACCTCGTAACCTTCCGGCTTGACCTCATGTACACGCACCACAATAGCCGTATAACACTTCTTCTTTCCAAAGGGTACCACCACACGACAGCCTGCCATTACCTGATCCTCCATGGAGTGAGGCAAAGCATAGGTAAAGGTGCTGACCAACGGCAAAGGCACTATGACATCTACAAACTTCTGCATGATAAAGCGATAAATCCATTCCGCACCAGCAACAGGGAGGAATAGATGGTTGTTGGCGCAAATGTAGATAAAATCCGCGATATGTCACAAGGGGAACATCAAGAAAAGTGTTTCTCAAGGAGGAAACACAAAAAAAGAGGGCGGCTTTCACAAGCAACCCTCCCTCACATAATACATATTTTACTAATACAATCAGATTCGACTTTACACAATCTTGATTCCGACGTTGATTTTTGGATTAAAGATCAAATACCATCAACTATTGTGTCGAAATCAAGGATTAAACGGTCTTTCTTTCAAACGCAGTGCAAAGTTAATACACTTGTTTTTCATATCCAAATATGCCGAATTAAAATATCTGTTTCTACCCCCCCCGTTAACTTTATTTATTCTTAGATACAAAAAGCTAAAGAAATGGTAACATAATCCTTGTTTTTGTCCATTCAGTCCAAGAGAGAGGGGCAGCGAAATAACTTAGAAGAGGATAGCTGCTGAGACTTGCCAAGATTTGGTCTTGAGGTCAGCGTTTGCTATCTTGAAGGAGTCACCCGTAGGAATCTGGTAGTTGACCCCGATTTGCAGATGGCGGAGCAATTTCAGACCTACGCCGAGGTTGAGTGCCACCTGTACACTCTTCTTATCTCCAGTAATTTCATCCGGCAGGTCTTTAAAATTGAAGAAGAAATCAGGACCTGCTGCCACGAAGAGTCCGAGTGTACTACCTAATCCCATCGTATATTTGAGATTGACAGGAATCTCTACTCCTTGCTGTTTCGCTGCATCCTTACCACGTTGTGAATAGAGAAGGGCAGCGTCCAATCCCAACCCTACTACTGGGATTGTTGTTTCCAACATCGGTCCGAAGAAGAAACCGGTGCTGTTCTGCTTGTTACCGTCAACACCACCGTTCCAGTCTATCTTAGACAGATTCACACCACCTTTAACACCCCACTTGAGCGACTGCGCCTGTGCGGGAAGGGTCATAAGCACCGTGGCCACGACCAACATCAATGTTCCAAAATACTTTTTCATATTTCTATAAGTTAGAATTACGGGACAAATATATGTAAAATCTTACTAAATCCATACGTTTGTCAAAAAAATATTTGGCAAAAGCATACAACCAAAAGAAAAAGCTATTACTTTTGCACCACGAAATTGGAAAGATGCCAGAGTGATCGAATGGACCGGACTCGAAATCCGGCGTACGGCTATGCTGTACCGTGGGTTTGAATCCCACTCTTTCCGCCA
>CAMGIP010000176.1 GCA_946056155.1 uncultured Mediterranea sp.
AAGAACATGGTAGTCATGCCATGGATGTAATGCGCTAAGGCTTCGAGTGAAAGGGTCTCAAACATGTCGTTTTTTGGTATATGTCTTATAGGTTTCTTTATGCAAAAATAGTAAAATGATGGTCAATCCTACAGAAATGGATCTTTGAAAATTTAATTTATTGCCAAATTTCGGAATAGTTGCGCAGATTTTGAAAAATTGAATAGCTATTCTCGATGAATAGGCGCTTTTTTATCGAATCAAATTTGCTTTATCAGCTATTTTCACTACATTTGTCCGCAGTAATCGCTAATATCATTTATGAAACGTTTCTTATCTCTTTTTTTTCTGATGGGCGCTTTGCTCTTTGCGGCCTGTAGCGACGATGACTCGCAGGCTCCTCAACCGGACGAGACGCCCATGCTTGTGGTGGTCTATCCTATCGATGGGTTGGGCGACCGCTCGTATGTCGATAACATCTACCGTGGGGTGGAGAAGGTGGCCTTAGAGCATGGACTCAAGGTGCAGCACCTCATGCCCTATAACTACGAGGAGGGCACGGCTTACATCGAGAACTTCATGAAGTCGGACGTCGAGGAGCCCAACCGCCGCCTCTACATCATCACCGAGCCTACTTTCGAGGACCTGGTTGTGCGGCTTGCCCCTCAGTTCGCTGAGAGCGACAAGCGGCAGCTGCTCTTCCTTGAGACGCGTCAGGAGATTCCACATGCCCATACGCTTTACCTCCCTTTCTATGGGGTCAACTATGCCGCAGGACGGTTAGCGCAGCAGATGAGCGATGTGAACCGGGTGGCCATCTTCCAAGCTAACGAGCAACTGGCCATCCTTCAGGAGGCAACACGTGGCTTCACCGACGGCTTTCAGGCAGGCGAGGGAGAGTCGCTTAACACCTATATTATGGATGAGGGCTTTTTAGGCTTTAGCATGGCCGACAAGCTCTATCAGGAGGCTTACCGCATCAACGACCTCTTCGACCTCGTACTCCCCCTTTGCGGCGGCAGTGCGCAGGGACTCTTCCGCTACAACCGCGAATACCCCACCAACTCGTTCTACACGGTTGGTGTCGATGCCGACATGTCGGTCTATTCCGACCGGGTCCCCTTCTCTTGCGTGAAGCACATGGACCGCATCATGCAGCTCTGTGTGGAGCAATGGCTGGAGGGGGAGCTGCCCAGCCACCAGTCGCTCGGACTGAGCGAGGGCTACACCGAGCTGGTGCTTGCCCCTCAGTATGAGCCGCAGTTTGCCGCACAGCTCCCGCAGGTGGTGGCTGAGGCCATTGAGCGCGAAGCCGCCTTTGAGAGCCAACAGTAAGCGTGCGGATGAACAAACCTTGAAACATGAATCATTAAACAGATTATCCATACAATGAAGACGATATTTCCCCTTGTCCGCTGCTGCATGGCGCTGATGGCCTGCAGCCTGCTTTGGACCTTAACAGCCTGTAGTGACGATGCCCCCTCCTCGAACGGAAGCAACCTACCTGCCGGATGGAGTGTGCAGAAGGTAGCCGTGGTGCTCCCCTTGAGCAGCAGTGCCTTAGATAAGGCCCATTACGAACGGACCGCGGAATGGTTTCTCGAAAACTTCAAGCAGGCACAGGCTGCATGCGACCAAGGTGTCATCCTCGAGTTAGAGTGGCACGACGAGGATAGCGAGGATCTCACCGCCTTAGCTAACGAATTTGCTTCTCGCCCAGAGATTGTCGCCGTGGTGGGTCCGCAACGCTCTACAAATGTGGATGTGATGGCCTCGGCCTTTTCTTCGGCAAAGAAGCCAATGATTGTGCCTGTAGCCTCCTCGGAGGAGATTATCCGCAAGTTCTCCTACAACGAGGCCAGTTTCTCCGATACTCCTTTCCTCTGGTCGCTCACCGAGACTGACATCTCGCAGAGCGAGGTTTTGCTCAGTATCGTGACCAGCGCCGGAGGCCAATCCATCGCCCTGTTAGCCCCGGATGATGTCTATGGCAAGACCTTTACCGAGTGGGTGCCCTTCTTGGCCAACGAGTTGGGTATCCAGTTAGTCGGTCAGTACAGCTTTACCAGTGCCTCCGACTTCCGTTCGGCCGCTCAGCAGCTGATGGCTTCGGGGGCTGACTTTGCCCTCTGCGTCTGCGACGACGATGCGCTTACAGCCCAGCTGCTTCAGCTCCGTCAGCAGGCCGGTGACGCGGCGCCGCGACTCCTCTTCAGCGATGCCGCCCTGAGCAGCGAACTCCTCAAGCAGGGTGCAGCTGCCGAAGGTGTTGAGGGCGTGGCCATGTATGCCGACCCCGCTTCCGGCTTCCAGATTAGCTATGAAGAGCGCTTTCAGGAGGTGCCCACCATGAGCGAGGCGCAGCTCTACGATGCCCTTCTGCTTACCGGATTTGCCGCCTTCTACTGCCAGCATACTGACGAAACGAAACTCAACAAGGCTATTCCGATTATCACCTCGCAACGCGAGAGCCACGGCCTTAACGCCTGGGATGTAATGGGCATGACGCAATACCTCAACCAGTTAGAGAAGCAGAACTACCTGATTGACTTCCGTGGCGCTTCGGGCGAGATTAAGTTCGATGCCGAGGCCTACACCAGCGTGCTTCACAGCACCTATGTCCACTGGGTGGTGCACGATGGCAAGTTCGTGGCCTTAGACTACGCCTCGTCAGACGGCAACAACCGCACCGAGGGAACTTTGGCCTCCTGGAACTGGCGCGCCCAGTCGCAGCAAGCGATTGACGATGCCGAGGCTGACATCCAGTACGGCGAGCTCCACGACCGCTGGGCCCTGTTAGTGTCCGGTTCGGAGGGCTGGTACTACTACCGCCACCAGAGCGACGTACTCAATGTCTATCAACTGCTCAAACGGCAGGGGTGGGACGATGACCACATCATCTTAGTGATGCGCGACGACTTAGCCTATCACGCTAATAACCCATATCCCGGCGAGATCTACGCCTCGGTAGGCGGGGAGAACCTCTATCAGGACGTCAAGTTAGACTATCGCGCCGACACGATCTCCACGGCCGACATCTGCAGTATTCTGCGTGGCGAGCGGAGCAACCACCTGCCCATCGTGGTAGAGAGTGATAGCAACTCAAATATCCTCTTCTACTGGTCGGGCCACGGTAGCCGAGGCTTCTTCAGTTGGTTAGAAGTTCCGGACTACTTTACTACCGACATGCTCTCGCAGACCCTCACCTCGATGCAGGCCGAGTCGCGTTACCGTAAAATCCTCGTCTGCACCGAGCCCTGCTTCTCGTCGAGCGTAGCCAAGGCTGCCGAAGGCATTCCCGGCGTGCTCTCCATCGCCTCCGCCTCTGAAACGGAATCCTCCCTTCCCGACAACTACAGTATAGCGTGCCGTGCCTGGCTCAGCGACCGCTTCTCCAACAACTTGGTGGATTGCATGAGTCAGACCCCCGGGATGACTTACCGTGAGCTCTACACCTACTTGGTAAGTCACACCATCGGCTCGCACGTCAAGATTTTCAACGCCTCGCAGTTTGGTAATCTCTGCCGCGAGTCGCCGCAGGAGTTCTTCGTAGCGGGTGGCAAGTGAGTTTTCTCTCCGCATGGGGCGAACAACGATTTCGACAAAATTGTTGAAGTTAGTATAGATTGCCAAGATTGAGACATAAAAATCATCGTTTTTTCTTGGGAAGTTAAGAGGCAAACACTATCTTTGTCCCCTGAATAACGAGACTGCTCGTCAACCTGTCAACTTAAAAACTTTATATATTATGGCATTACAAATTACTGAAAGCAATTACAAAGAGGTTCTGGCTGAAGGCAAGCCGGTAGTGTTGGATTTTTGGGCACCCTGGTGTGGCCCCTGCAAGATGGTTAGTCCCATTATGGACGAACTGGCCCAGGAGTACGAAGGCCGCGTGATTGTAGGCAAATGCGACGTCGATGAGAACAACGAGGTAGCCATGGAGTATGGCATCCGCAACATCCCCACTGTGCTCTTCTTCAAGGATGGCCAGCTGGTGGATAAGCAGGTAGGCTCTGCCCAAAAGTCGCAGTATGTGGCTAAGATCAACGCCCTCCTCTAATTTCCTTTGAGTTTCAACCCCTATCCATTTATACGTATGGCTGACCAGGAATTCCTCAATGAAGATCTCGATGATGAAAAGACCATTGCGTTCATCAAAAGCTACCTGCCGCAGGATTTGAAGGATAAGTTCTCTGACGACGAGCTTTATTACTTCCTCGACCTGATTGATGAGTACTATGCGGAGAGCGGCGTGCTCGACGCTAAGCCCGATGCCGATGGCTGTGTAGAGATTGACCTTGACCAGGTGGTGGCATACATCGTCAAGGAGGCCCACAAGGATGAGATGGGCGACTACAACCCCGAGGAGATTTTCTTTGTAGTACAAGGTGAAATGGAGTACGCT
>CAMGIP010000177.1 GCA_946056155.1 uncultured Mediterranea sp.
TCATTATTCATTAAATAATTATTAATTAAAAAATCAGTGACCTCCCTTCTCCGAAAGGCAATGCCGCCCACCCTCAAGACCACCTCGTGGTTGCTCAAGCTGATGATACCCATCTCGCTATGCGTCACCCTGATGCAGCACTTTGGCGTATTAGCTTGGATAGCCGGCTATCTCAATCCCCTCTTTGTCCACATGGGGTTGCCCGGCAGTTCCGCCGTCATCTTCATCTCCGGAGCCGCAGCAGGTACCTACGCCGGACTGGCAGCCATGATGTCCATCCCCCTCACCGTGAAGCAGGCCACCCTCCTTTCGCTCATGATAGCCCTTTGTCATGCCCTCCCCATGGAGTGTGCCGTGAACCGCAAGACCGGTTCCTCCTTCACCACCATGGCCCTGCTCCGCATCCTCATGGCCCTGCTCTGTGCCTTTCTGCTCAACCTCCTTCTGCCCGAGATGGCCGGCAACTTCATCTATATGGGAGTGGCCGAGCAGAGCACCTTCGGTCAAGTGATGATCAACTGGGTCTTCTCCCAGATCAAGATGTCAGTCATGGTCTTTTTGATTATCTATCTGTTGATGGTCATACAGCGGGCCATTGAGCGTTTCGGGTTGTTGAAGCCCCTCTCCGAGCGGTTTGCTCCGTTGATGTCCCTCTTCGGCCTTCCCCGTCAGACAGCCTACCTCTGGTTAGTAGGCAATGTGTTGGGCATCAGCTACGGGTCCGCCGTGATGTTAGAGTTGGAGGAGCAGGGAGTCATCACCCGCAAGGAGGCCAACGATGCCAACTACCACCTCATCATGAACCATAGTCTGGTGGAAGACACCACCGTCTTTGCCCTGGTCGGCATCAACGCCCTGCTGCTTGTCTCCGTGAGGGTAGCCTTCGCCCTGTTGCTCGTCTGGTCGCGTCGTCTCTACCTTGCGCTGAGGTTCAGAGTCAATCCCCATCAGGCGTGAATGCGGGGTACTGCCATTCCGTTTGAAAGACATTTTTTTGTTAACCTGCTGGCTTTTCGCTGAAATATCACTTTATTTCCTTACTTTTGCCCCGCGAAAACGAATGCAAATATTTACATACTAAACAACAGATTTTTTATTATGTGTGGAATCGTAGGTTATATCGGCAAGCAGAGTGTATCGCCGATCTTGATTAAGGGACTTCATCAATTGGAATATCGTGGCTATGACAGCGCCGGCGTCGCCCTCTCCGGAGAGGCGGCAGAGGGTATAAGGGTCTATAAAGCCAAGGGTAAAGTGGCCAATCTGGAGGCAAAGGTGGAGACACTTAGTCCCGAAGCGCAAACAGCCTTTACCACGGGCATCGGACATACCCGCTGGGCTACCCATGGCGAACCTTCTGAAACCAATGCCCACCCTCACCTCTCCATGAACGGTGAACTGGCGCTGGTACACAATGGAATCATCGAAAACTACCAACTGCTGAAGGAGCAACTTGTCGGCTACGGATATACCTTCAAGAGCCAGACCGATACGGAGGTGCTCGTGCAGCTGATAGACTACTTCTATCAAAAAAATGGCAAGCAGCTCACCAAAGCTGTTAACCAGGCACTTAACAAGGTTATCGGCGCTTATGCCATCGTGGTGATGGAGCGGGAGAACCCCAACCATCTTGTGGCTGCACGCAAGGCCTCTCCCTTGGTCATCGGTATCGGTGAGCAGAATGCGGAATTCTTCATCGGCAGCGATGCCACGCCGCTGGTGGAATATACCCACAAGGTCATCTACCTGGAAGATGAACAGATTGCCGATATACGCCCGTCAGAGGCGGTGGAGATTATCAACTTAGACGAGAGCTCGGCCAATGTCAACATCAAGGATGTGGATATCGACATCTCGGCGTTGAGCAAGGGGGGATTCCCTCACTTCATGCTCAAGGAGATTTTCGAACAGCCCCACTGCATCGAGAACAGCATGAGAGGACGGGTCATCCGCCGCGAGGATGGTCTCTACGAAATCAAACTTTCGGCTCTGGCACACTTCAAGGCGAAGCTGATCCGTGCCCGCCACGTCATCATCGTGGCTTGCGGCACCTCCTGGCACGCCGGACTTATCGGCAAGCAGCTCATCGAGGAGATGTGCCGCATCCGGGTGGAGGTGGAGTATGCCAGTGAGTTCCGCTACCGCAACCCGGTGATAGAGAAGGATGATGTGGTGATAGCCATCAGTCAGAGCGGAGAGACAGCCGACACCTTGGCTGCTATACAGTTGGCCAAGGAACAGGGTGCCCTCGTCTTTGGCATTGTCAATGGGGTGGGCAGCAGTATAGCCCGTGCGGCTGATACCGGTATCTATATCCATGTGGGACCGGAAATCGGAGGGGCCTCTACCAAGGCTTTTACCGGGCAGATTACCGTGCTCACCATGCTCTCCTTGGCACTGGCCAATGCCCTGGGTACCATCTCCGAAGAGCAGTTTCAGGAGATCTGTCGGGAACTGGTAGAGATTCCGGCCAAAATGGAGGTGGTGCTCAAGCAGAACGATACCGTGGAGCGGCTCTCCAACCGCTTTACCTATGCCCGCAACTTCCTCTATTTGGGTCGCGGATACAACTACCCCGTAGCCTTGGAGGGGGCATTGAAACTGAAGGAGATAAGCTACATACATGCCGAGGGCTACCCTGCTGCCGAGATGAAGCACGGTCCCATTGCATTGGTAGATAAGGAGATGCCTATCGTCTGCTTGGCTACGCGCGACCAGCTCTACCACAAGGTAATCTCCAACATGCAGGAGGTGCAGAGCCGCAACGGACGTATTCTGGCCATTGTGACCGAGGGTGATGAACAGGTAAAGCGGATGGCGCAAGAGGTAGTGGAGGTACCCGCCACGCTCAACTGCCTCACTCCGCTACTTAGCGTACTTCCCATGCAACTGCTGGCCTACCATGTAGCTGTGAAGAAGGGACTGAACGTGGATATGCCTCGTAACCTCGCCAAGAGCGTCACGGTGGAGTAAGACGTTGTATAATTTATAATTTATAAATGAGCTGGCGAGGGTCCTCATTTTAGAATTGAAAGATTCTCGTCAACTCAATTATTCATTATTCATTAAATAATTATTAATTAAAAACAATGGAGGACATAAAGTTTTGGATTGAGCAATGGATGAGTGAGTGGGGAGTGACAGACTCCATGTGGGCTCACATACTGGTAGTGTTGGGTATCTTTCTGTTGGCCTTTGTGGTCGATAGGGTGAGCCTGCGGATTTTTGTACCCTTGGCTGCCAAAGTGACCCGGAGTACCCATGCCGTATGGGACGATTTCCTCTTCAGCGATAAGGTAGTCCGTTCAGCTTGCCATATCCTGCCCGCCATTGTGGTCTGGTGGCTTCTCCCCTCCATCTTCAGTCAGTCTCCCTCCTTCATGGAGATGTTGAAGCGAGTCACGGCCATCTACCTCACCGTCATGACCCTGCGCACCGTGCAGCAGATGATTTCCGCTGTAGCCTTTCTCGATACCGAGAAACGATCCACAGCACAGCAGTACTTCCACACCTTCTGCGGTGTGCTGCGCATCGTCTGCTACTTCATCGCTACCTTAGTGGTCATCTCCATCATCATCGGACGCAGCCCTATGACCATTATCGCCGGACTGGGTGCCACCTCAGCCGTGCTGATGCTGGTCTTTAAAGACACCATTGAGGGATTGGTAGCCGGTGTGCGGCTCACCAGCAACGAGATGATGCACATCGGAGACTGGATCACCGTGCCCCGTGCCGGAGCCAACGGTACGGTCATCGGCATGTCGCTCACCACCGTAAAGGTGCGTAATTTCGACAACACCATCGTTACCGTATCGCCCAAGACCCTGGTGGATGACTCCTTTGTCAACTGGAAGGGCATGTATCACTCCGGCGGACGTCGGGTGGCACGCAAGCTCTTCTTCGACCAGCGTTCCATCCGTATAGTGGATGAATCCTTGGCCCAATCTCTCATCAGCCGTGGCTACTTCACCGCTGAGCAGCTGCAGGTCCCTCGAGTGAACATGTCGCTCTACCGGGAATTTATGGAGCGGTTTCTCGCTTCGCGTAGCGATATCAACACCAAGATGCTGATGATGGTGCGACAGATGGAACCCACAGCTTATGGTATGCCTTTGGAGTTCTACTTCTTCCTGAGTGACAAGGATTGGTGCTCCTACGAGCATTGCATGGCCGACATTATGGAGTGGGCTGTGGTCTATGCCAACCATTTTGGTCTGGAGCTCTATCAAGTAGCAGCCACCTCCTACGACCCATCGTAAAGCAAAGCTCTCTTTCCTTAAACTCTCACGCAGGGTCATTTTTCCCCATGCCCCTTGCGTTAGGGAAAGCTTTCTCATACCTTAAACTCTTTCGCAG
>CAMGIP010000178.1 GCA_946056155.1 uncultured Mediterranea sp.
AGCTCGTCCATCTGGATGTAGAAGTTCTCATGGTTCTTGCCCTGCGTCAGGGTGCATGTGGTCTTGATGGAGGGGTGCTTGGAGAGGCTCAGACTGAAGGTAGCCGTGCGGCTCTCTTTGTCAAGCGGCGCTTTGCTCACCTCGAAGCTGAAGTTCTCATTCGTGGCTTGCAGGTTGCTCACCCAGTCCACATCGGTGGTAATCACCACAGTCTCGTCCTGGGCCAGACCGCTGGTGAGGATAGGCACTTCAAATGCACCGCCCGTACCCGCCACGGCTAAGGTGGGCGTATTGACAATCAACTCGGGAATTACCTCCTCGTCGTCATCAGAACATGAGGTAAAGCCTGCGCACAGGCTCAGGAAAACGAATGTCCAAGATAAAAATCGTTTCATATAGATGTAATTTAATGATTGATGTATCATAGCTTTATTAATAGGTAAATAGTATGACAATTAGGATCTCTTATCTATGAATCGGAGGTACAGGTAGTCAGTAGGGGTCATCTCCTTTATTTTATAGAAGTAGCGGTTGAAGGAGGAGATGGAGTTGAATCCGCTCCGTGCGGCCACATTGGCTATGTTAATACGTTCGCCCGTCTGTGCGGTGTCGAGGATGCGGCAGGCCTCGGCGATACGGTGTTCGTTGATGTAGTCGTAGAAGCTCTTGCCCTGATTGTTGAGGAACTCCGAGAGGTAGGATCGGTTGGTCCCGATGGATAGCGCCAGGTCGTTGAGCGATAATTTGGGGTTAAGATAGATTTTCTCCTCCATTTTTTGGGCTAAGGCTTGAGTCAGGAAGGTCTCTTTAACCATGTTCTTCCTCTTTTCAGTAGGTTCGGTAGGCTTTTTGGACTCATTCTGTGCGCTATGTATCATGTTATCATCTTCAGTCTTAGGGGTGCTACGTTTTTCTCTCTCATCTGTCGTATTCTTCTCTAACATCTCAATGATGACGTGGTGCCTGCGGCTGAATCGCCACATGACAATCCAGATAACCATACTGAAGATATCAAAAATCACTTCGCCGGCCCATGTCGTATCATTAAAGCAGAGGTAATAGGTGGCGAGCCAGGAGAAGTAGGCTATGGCGCATCCGGCTACCCACTTCACGCTGATATCCTGCGTGTAGGAGTAGTTATCGGCTATGCACTTGTCGTAGCGCATCACAAAATAGAGGATGAAGATGAATCCTGTGCCGGAGAAGAGGAAAGACATGGCAAAGGCTATCTGGATGATAATCTCATTCTGGATGACGATGTATGTGGCTATAGGCAGGAGGAAGAGGAAGACCCCGGCTAACAGGCGCTTGGTGGTGACGATGCCTGGGTTCGTAGCTTCCAGGAAGAAAGCGGTGACGAAGGGCGTGCAGAGAATATCAATCAGACTCACTACTCCCTCTACAGAAAAGTGTGTCATCCAGGGTGTAAAGAGGAATATCACATCTTTAATAAAGCCAAAGGTGATATAGCCGGCCGCAATGGTCATGACCATCATCATGCTGTTCTCATGACGATACTTGTATATGTTGGCTGTCCATAGAATAAAGAACATCGTCGTCATTCCACGGGTATAATGCGCCAAGGCTTCGAGGGAAAGTGCTTCTAACATGTATGTGCGTAAACAAATTCTTTATGTAAAATTAGAAAAATGTGGTCAATTCCTCCGATAAGTTGGCATAAAAAGTCAGTTCTTTGCGAATTATTTGAATGGGTGAAGAATAATTGTAAACCTGAATAGACTATCTTCTCCATACGCGCACTTTATGCTTGACTCCAGAAAGTCTCCTTCTGGAGTCAAGCATGTCAGAAGCCAGAACATAATCCAATCTCTATCTCCTTCTTCGTGTAGCAGGCTGTCAGCGGGAAAGAAGCAGGATGGATGAGGTAGCTTGCTGCTATGTGTAGCATGAGGGTATTCATTTAGTTGATAATTTCGATATATTGACCCTTGTACATCGTCTTAATGGTTACCCAGACAGGCAATGCTTCTCTATACTCTTCTGGCAGTTCCGTTTCGGTCGTAGTGGCGTTCCCGTTATTGAAGGTGACCGTAGTTGACAGGTTCAAGAGTGACTTGCGTGTATCATCGTCGTCACATCCGTCATACAACAGCAAGTGGTAGCGGTTGGTGACCTGCTTGTATGCCTGGTTTTGCGAACCGTCTTCAACAAGCTCATCGCTCTTCACCTGGAGGTAGTAAGAGTTCCAGTCCCACTGACGTCCAAAATATTCAGGGAACACAGATTCTACGAAATAATCGCTTGGCATATTAGAGTCTGTATAGGGCCCATCGAAAAGAAAACTCCTCAGATTAGAGTAGAATCGTGAGAATTCCACTCTGTTGAACTTATTCATATAGTCTATGAGTTGAATAGGCCCCTGATCCATGCTCTGGTCGATATATCCGGTGGGACGATACTCGTCCAGGTTGTCCTGCAAACTGGGAGTGCAGACAACGTAGTACTTATCCGATCCTTCGAGCGGCCCTATGGCGATGGCATACCTTGGCTTACCGATTAAATCGTTCTCATAATAGTGTACAATATTTCCCGGTTTTAGTTTGGAGAAATCAAAGCCAGAAGAGTTCTCGCCTTGCTGGTTGTAGTCGATGAAGTGAATCTCGGTGACGAGTCCCTTCAGACCGGGTACGTCGAAGGTGGCTATGGCTAATTCGCCCTTGTTGCCATCGGCCTCAGCAAAGGTGGCTGTGCCCTGCTTGTTGGCTAAGGTGTAGGTGCAGCCGTCCTCAGAGCACCGGGTGTCGCTGTGGAAGAGCGACTGGTAGCGCTTCTTGGCAGACTGCAGGTCCTTGGTATAGTAGATGCGTTTGTCCTTCTTGGTCTCGCTCATGGCTATACCAAAGGTGGCCTCCGTAGGTTCGCCCTTCAGGTTGACTAAACAGAGGTTCATCTTCAGGTTGAGCAGCTCCAGCATACCGCGTTGTGCTTCTTGCTCGGTCTGCGCATGATTGTTCTCGTCGTCGTCATCGCTGCACGAGGGCAGCGTGACGCAAAGCAGCAGGGCCAGCAGGCCCCCACAGAGCGTTTTCATTCGTTTCATGTTTCTAAAATTTTGAATTGTGTCCATCGTTTATTCTATGGGTACTCCGGAAATGAGTTGATCGCCTCTATAAACCAGAACGTACATGGGTAATCTTGTCTCATAAATCCAGATTCCGTGCGATGTGAGTTCGTAGTCCTGATACCCATTGTTCAGGTCTATCTCCCAACAAAAACCATATTCATGCCAATACGTTGGTTCTTCGAATTTGTTATACCATGCATTGCTCCAGCACGCAGTTATGTCCATGTCTCTACTCTTAAACCAGTTCTCATAATAATCCCAACCTAATCCTCCTTTCTTGGTGGGTTTGTTGAGTATATCCTGTATGTTCTTGGCATGTTGCTCTGAGGCAAACGCTTTTAGACAATCTCTGGCGTGATTATAATCAAGGCGGCTACAACCCTCGAGGTCCGTTATATGAGTCTCTTTACCAAATCCTACGTAATAGGCCAATTCGTCATCATAGGCATTCTGAATGCAATAAACGTATTCGCTACTCGTCAATTCGGCGGTCGTTCTATCATATCCATTGTGTCTATATGGCTTCAAATAGATTGCAGCAGATACTTTCCGTGCACCCATGCGGTGCTTCAGTGTGCTGTTCATGGGCCATGCGCTGCTCAGCAGGAAGTTGATTTGCGTAATGCTTTGCGGCTTCACTGCAGCATCGAAGGTCACCTTGGCTACCACTCCTTTGGCATTGTCGTCGGTGGCGGTGAAGTAGGCTTTGCCCAGCGTGTTGCCCTTCTCGTCGGTCAGGCTCCAGGTCAGGTTGTCGCCTGTGGCGATGACCTGCTTGGCATCGGGCATCCAGTGCAGGAAGGTGGCTTTGGCATCCTCCAGGTCGTTCACGCGCACGCTCAGCACGTCGGGGCGGGCCGCATCGAGTGCCTGCCCCAGCAGGGGCTGCATCTTTCCGCTCTCGTCGGTATAAAAGAGGGCCTCTTGCAGGGCCTGGAGGTCGGATGATTTCCCCGCTTCGGCCATAGGCGATGAGGTCTCCACCTGCCCCGAGGCATCCACCAGGTAGATGCTCTTTGCGCTGTCGAGCAGCTTCTGCAACGAGCGCAGGCTCTTTTCTATCTGGTCAGCC
>CAMGIP010000179.1 GCA_946056155.1 uncultured Mediterranea sp.
AGCCTTAATGCAAAAAAGGAAAAAAGAGGATGTGCCTATTTTGACACACCCTCATTTCAAAAGCAAACCACACTCCTGCTGAACAACCCTGAACCACAGTCACTTATGACAATAAAGAATATTCACACACTATAGCCTTATGAAACATTGGATTGGAATACTTTGGGTATGCCTCAGTCTGGCGAGTTGCCTCTCGCAACCACAAGGGGATGAGGCCCTGCTCGCGAAGCTGGATCAGATGATTGAGAACCGTAAGGAGTATCAGCAAACGATGGAGCGGAAGATTCGCCTCCTGCGAAAGAGTATCGAGTACGAGTCCAACGATACGTTGCGCCTAGAGCGTATGGAAGCGCTTTTTCAGCTCTATCGCACCTTCCGCATCGATACCGCCTACTACTTGGCACTCCAACGACTGGAACTAGCCAAGAAATTGAATCAGAGGGAATGGATAGATCAAGCACATATGAATGTGGCCGATGCGTTGAACAAGAGAGGGAGCGCCGATATGGCCTTACAAGTATTGGAGCAGATTGACTCCACCGCCCACAGAGAACAATCCAATTACTACTATTACCTGCTGCACACCACCACCCTTTCGCTTTATGAGAAAGAGAATAACGGCCCCGTTCAAGAAAAATATAGGGAGCAACTCAAAAGATACAAAGAGCATCTTATAGCAATCTGTCCGCTCGGTTCCCAGGGATGGGTTTCCAACCAATGTGGATTGCTCAACATGAGGGGAGAGACAGATGAGGCCATACGTCTCCTTCTGGATTACTTCCAAGACACTCCGTCCGACCATCCCGACAAAGCCCAGATGGAGTATCTGCTGGCTGAACTCTACTTAGAAAAGGGCGACCGCGAGCAGGCGCGGCACTGGCTTATCCAAGCCTCCATTACAGACATCAAAGAGGCCAAAAAGGTCTACATGTCGCTACAGCGATTGGCCATGATGCTTTACGAAGAGGGAGATGTGGAGCGGGCCTACCGCTACATCACCTGTTCGCTCGAAGACATCAGCTTCGGTAAGGCACGCTACCGACTGGAAAACATAGCCAACTACCTGACCATCATCCATGCAGCCCATGACAGCCACACCCGTTCTCTGCACCACACAGCCATTGCTTTGGTTATCCTGCTTGTGCTGATTGTCCTTGTTCTGATTGCTGCCTACTGGGTAGTCCACAGCCGCAATACCCTACTCCAGGCCTCCAAACGCTCATTGGCAGAACAGAATGAACAGCTGCAACAACTCACCGAAAGGCTTATCCGCATGAATGAGGAGGTACGTGAGAGCAATCATATCAAGGAGGAATATATCGGTATGCTGTTCAACACCTGCTCCAACTACATCTGTCAGGCTGAAACAACGCACAAAAGGTTGCTGAAAGCTGCCCGTACCGGAACGTTGGCTGACGTCAACGCACTACTCCACACCCCTGAAACGGATGGATTCAAGAGTTTTATCACCCAGTTCGATACCATCTTTCTCTCCATATTCCCAGATTTCATAGAGAGTTTCAACCAGCTTCTCCGCCCCGAAGAGCAGATACACCCGAAAGAGGGCGAGTTGCTTACCCCAGACTTGCGCATCTACGCTTTGATACGCTTGGGTATTACAGACAATGCCAAAATAGCCGCTTTCTTGCACTACTCGCTACAGACCGTTTATAACTACCGTTTGCGCATGCGTTCACGGGCATTGAACGATGGACATGAGTTGGTAGAAAAAGTGAAAAGACTCTGTGTAAAATAGCTTGAATTTCACCTCCGCTTCATTTACTTTCAAACCGCTTTGCAACTATTTGAAATATTTGATTTATAGCATATTAGATAATTAGAATGGTTACTTTTTGCATACTTTGATTTGTGCACCTAAGCCAGTCTTGTAATTTTGCAATGTTAGCCTCGCACAGTTGTGCGCTGCAATGCAAATTTAATAACCATAAAAATTACAAGCTATGCAAAAAGAGAAAACGAACTGCATTTGCAAGCAAAGCCAACGGTTGCTGTGGCTGCTGTTGGCATTGTGCTTCAGTCTGAGCGTTTCTGCCCAGCAAACTACAGTAAAAGGTAACATCACCGACACCTCTGGCTACGAAGTGATTGGTGCCAACATCATGGAAAAGGGCACCACCAACGGTACAGTAAGCGACCTCGACGGTAACTTCATCCTGACGGTGAGCAATCCGCAGGCAGTCATCGTCATCCGCTACATCGGGTATAAAGAGGTAGAGATGACCGTAAAACCGGTAATGAAGATTGTGATGCAGGAGGACAGCGAATTGCTGGAGGATGTGGTGGTCATCGGTTACGGTAGCGTGAAGAAAGGTGATGCCACAGGTTCAGTAACCGCCATCAAACCCGACGAGTTCAACAAAGGATTGCGCACTACAGCTCAAGATGCCTTGGTGGGTAAAGTGCCAGGTGTGAACGTAATCTCCTCTTCCGGTGCTCCGGGTTCAGGTTCCACCATCCGTATCCGTAGCGGTGCCTCGCTCTCGGCCAGCAACGACCCGCTGATTGTTATCGATGGTGTACCCGTAGATAACTCTACCATTGAGGGAGGAGGCAACATCATTGGCGGTATCAACCCCAATGATATCGAGACCTTCACGGTACTGAAAGATGCCAGTGCCACGGCTATTTACGGATCGCGTGCATCAAACGGTGTGATTGTCATCACGACCAAGAAAGGTAGCGAAGAGGGCGGACGTCCCCGTTTCAACTACTCCAACAACCTGAGTGTAAGTACTATCACCGACAAGTTGGAGGTATTGACTGCCGATGAGTTCCGCAAATTTGTACCCACCGTAACTGGTGTACCCGCCAGTGCCGTCTATGGTACAGACAACACCGACTGGCAGGATGAAATCTACCGCACCTCGTTCGGTCAGGAGCACAACTTCTCCGTCAGTGGCAAAGGTTGGAAGAATACCCCCTACCGTGCATCCTTGGGCTACACCAACCAGAATGGTGTCATCCGCACCAACAACTATCAGCGCTTCACCTTCAACGGCGGACTCTCACCCAAGTTCTTCGACAAGCACCTCAGCATTGACCTGAACGTGAAGGTCTCTTATGAGGATAACCAGAAGGTGGATGAGAGCGTAGTGAACAATGCCCTTCGTTACGACCCCACTCGTCCCGTCAAGAGTGGTGATGCCAATGGTGCCGGATTGGGTTACTTCATCTGGACCAACGGCGGAAGCCCTATGGCCATCCAGACTGACAACCCGGTAGCCCAACTGGAGTTGCAGGATATCCATAACAAGGTAACCCGCAGCATCGGTAACGCCGCCATCCAATACAAGATACACGGCTTCGAAGACCTCGTGCTGAATGCCAACCTCGGCTACGACATCCTGAAGAGCAAATACGAAAAGCAGGTACCCGACAAGGCCGGTATGATGTACACCTCCAACCAAAAGGACGGTACAGGTCTGAACCACAACATTGAGCAGAACAAGCGCAACTACCTGCTCGACCTCTATGCTAACTACTCACACACCTTCAACGAGAAGCATGACTTCAGCGCCATGGGCGGTTACGGCTGGCAACATTTCTGGAAGAAGAGCGATGATACCAAAGTTTCTCCCGACGGCAAGGAACTCTTCACCCCCACACACTATGAGTCGGAGTACTACCTCCTCTCTTTCTACGGCCGTCTCAACTACTCGTACGACCACCGCTACATGGTTACCGCCACACTTCGTGGTGACGCCTCCTCTCGCTTCGCCAAGGGCAACCGTTGGGGTCTCTTCCCCTCCGTAGCCTTGGGATGGAAGATTATCGAAGAGGCCTTCCTCAAGGAGCAGGAGACCCTCTCTCTCCGCAATAAACGCTGAAAATCAGCAAATTATAAAACAAACACCCA
>CAMGIP010000180.1 GCA_946056155.1 uncultured Mediterranea sp.
GGGTTGCAGGAAGAAGGGGATTGCAGGAAGAAGGGGTTGCAGGAAGAAGGAGGGTTGCAGGAAGAAGAAGGGGTTGCAGGAAGAAGGGGGTTGCAGGAAGAAGGGGGTTGCAGGAAGAAGAAGGGGTTGCAGGAAGTTCTCTACTTTTTTTTTGAGAGAATTTGCAGGAGATTCTCAAGCGAATCCTTAAACAATCTGTCAAAAGGTACGCAATCTTACTACAAACTATGCAAAGGTCGCGAGGCTAATTTGGCTCCTGTTAACTTTGCTGCGTGAAAGGAAACGAAGCGGGTTTGACTCAAACAAGGGCCCTGTTTGCAGCAATCACGTCTCCACTCCTTGGCAAACTCTTGAGCCGTCTGTCGCCCTCCCTAACCGGGCATAAGCCGCCCCTCGTGCTGACTGATGTCTCCCCTCGTGCTGACTGATGCCTCCCCCCAGGGAAGAGCAAAAACCTCCACCGAGTCGTCTGCTTTCCCGCAGGAAGTGTTCATCAGAGGCCCATGGGGCCAGCTATCAACCCTCTGGAAGGCGAGAAAAAGCGCAAGAGTATGTGAGAAATAACTTTATTTAACTAACGTTTAAATTGTTTTTTGTTATGTCTTATCTCAAGTACAAACTTTACAAGAACAACAACAATCTGGCCAAGGGCAAATATTATGCCCGTGCTTTTCACGACGAAACCATCACTATGGACCAGCTGGCCGAGCACATGAGTACCCACAACACACCTTTCTCCAAGGGCACCATCTACGGTGTACTTCAGGATATGGTGGTCTGCGCCCGCGAGCTGATGCTCGATGGTAAGAAGGTGAAGCTCGACAATCTGGCTATCTTCAGCCTTGGTCTCTCCAGCCGTCCGGCTGATACGCCTCAGGATTTCAATGTCTCCACCCACATCATCAAGGCCTACATCAACGCCATCGGCACGGGCGAAATCTCCAAAAAGCAGCTCGACCAGGTGGTCCGCTTCAAGGAGGTAGTGGAGTACAATCGTTCCGGAGAGGAGGAGAATCCCTCCGACGGCAATCCTTCGAGCGGAGGTAGCCAGCGTTCCTATACCCTTACGCTGATGGCCTCTCCCTCCAACGGAGGTAGTGTGAGTGGGGGCGGTCAGTACAATGAAGGCAGTCAGGCCAGCATCTCTGCTTCGGCCGCCAGCGGGTACCAATTTGTCAAGTGGAGCGATGGTGTGACCAATGCCTCGCGTACCGTGACGGTCAATGCCGACCTGACGCTGACCGCTGAATTTACCGCTGAGAGCGCTTCGGGCGGAGGCAGCGGTACCGATGAAGGTGATGACATGGGAATGTAGTCACGGCATTTGAAGGTGACGACATGCGTATGAAAGCTCCGCAATGTAGTCACGACATTTGAAGGTGACGACATGAGGATGAAGGCTTCGTAATGTAGTCACGTCATTTGAGTGAGAGAGATAAAAGTGGTGCGGAGTAGGTAATACCCACATTCCGCACCACTTTTGTATAGTTTATGGGAAAGAAACTACACCCTATTTTTTACCCTTGGCAGGCTTCGCTTCAAACTCGGCCTTCTTCTGCTGTCGTATATCTGCTATTGATTTGCAAATATTTATGTTTTATCCCATGATTGGCTGAAAATAATGGATTATTAAGTTCTGATAGAAAACTTTGGCAAAGAGGATATGCGGCTGGCTTTTTCATCGTCCGTTCTCGCTGAAAATCGGCTTTTTGGGTAAAAACCGCAGTTTTTATGCTCCGGATCAACAAACAATATGTACCTTTGCGGCCTCATTCTTAAAAGCGATAGATGAAATGTTGTTAAAGAATAGACCGTTGTGGGCTCACTTGAGCCTCTTCTTTGCCAGCGCATTCTGGGGATTGATGGCTCCGCTGGGCAAGGACGCGATGATGCACGGGCTGACGGGCATCGATATGGTGTCGTTTCGGGTTACGGGAGGTGCGTTGCTCTTCTGGATTACCTCGTTCTTTCTGCCCAAGGAGCATGTCCCTAAGAGGGATCTGCTGAAGTTTGTCGGAGCTGCCGTGCTGGGACTGGTGACCAACCAATGCTGCTATACCATCGGACTGAGCATCACCTCGCCCATCAACTCCAGCATCGTCACTACCTCCATGCCTATCTTTGCCATGCTATTGGCAGCCCTCATCCTCCATGAACCCATTACGGGCAAGAAGGCGCTGGGCGTGGGCATCGGATGCACGGGGGCTCTCATCCTGATTACCACGAGCGCCGTGGCCTCCAACAGCAGGGTAGGCGACATCAGGGGCGACCTGCTCTGTCTGACAGCTCAGTTCTCCTTTGCTCTCTATCTGGCCCTGTTCAGCCCGTTGGTCAAGCGGTATTCCGTCTTTACGGTCAACAAGTGGATGTTCCTCTTCGCCAGTCTGCTGATTCTCCCCTTCACCTGGAGCCATGTGGCGGCCATTGATTTTACACAGGTGCCGGCCACCGCCTGGTGGGAGACCGCCTTTGTCGTCTTTTTCGGCACTTACGTCAGCTACATCCTGATGATGATAGGCCAGCATACGTTGCGCCCCACGGTGGTGAGCATCTACAATTATGTGCAGCCGTTGGTCTCGGTGAGCGTGAGCATCCTCACGGGCATCGGGCTGTTCAAGCCGAGCCAGGGATTGGCCGTGCTGCTGGTTTGTCTCGGGGTTTGGCTCGTGACGAAATCGCGCTCACGGGCCGACTCTGAAAAATCCAATAGTTGAAATCACTACCGCTCCGTAAAAAAATCAAAGGGATAAGATATTCATTCACACAAACTCTAACGAGGCGAGAATGAGGGAAGTTGTTACTTCCCGTTGGATTCGCGAAATTTCTTTTCCAGTTTGCGGATTTTGGTCCAGGCTATGCGATGGCCGGGGCAGAGGGCGATGGCTTTGTCGTAGTTGCGCATGGCCGCTTCGTGCATGCCGTGGCGGAGGCATTCGTCGCCCATCTCCACATACTCGTCGGCATAGCGTTTGAGTTTCTGGTCTCGCCTGCGTGACTCCTCTTCCTTCTCTTTGAGTTGCTGGCGGAGCTGATCTATCTCCCCACGCAGACGGGGGATGACGTGGAGCTTGCGGCGGAGAAGTCGTTGCACGTTGGGGCGCTCCAGGTCGTAGCGGGAGTGCATGGCGCGGAAGAGGTCGGACAGGAAGGTGTCGAAGTCGTCGCGCTCAAAGGCTTGGGCGGCTGAGGCGTAGAGGAGGTCGGCCTGCGCCTCCTTCATGGCACGGTCGATGGCCTGACGGTTGTTGAACTGGCTGGCAAAGTGCACTATCTCGGGACGGACAAAGATGTCGGACCGCTGGATGGGACGCTTGAGCCAAAGCCCTTCGAGTGAGGTGCAGCGGCTCAGGGCCACGTAGGTCTGTCCGCCGGCAAAGACGCCTCCCGTGAAGTCGATGATGGCGCGGGTGAAGGTGAGCCCCTGGCTCTTGTGGACCGTGATGGCCCAAGCCAGCCGGATGGGAAACTGGGTGAAGGTGCCCAACACCTCCTCCTCAATCTCTTTCTTTTCCTCGTTGTAGTGGTAGCGTATGTTGCGCCAGGTCTCGCGCTTGACGTCCACCTCCTTGCCGCTGTCGGTCAGCAGGTAGAGGGTCTCCTCCTCCTCGTCGAAGCCGATGACCGATCCGAGGGTACCGTTGACCCACCGCTTCTCAAAGTCGTTCTTGATGAAGATAATCTGTGCTCCCGGCTTGAGGAGCAGTTCCTGAGCCGTGGGCAGACTGCTCTCAGGAAACTCGCCGTTAATCTGTCCGCTGAAGAGCATTTCTTCACCGGGAAGCTGAGCCAGCTGTTGCTCGTTGATGAAATCGACCTG
>CAMGIP010000181.1 GCA_946056155.1 uncultured Mediterranea sp.
CGCTCAACAGCAGAATTCGCGAATCAACAGAGCGATTCTTGGAGTGGGAGCATTTTTCGAGTATCGTAGCAATTCCCCAAGTCAGATGGGTCAGGAAACAAAACTGCAGGGAGCAGCGGCTAACTGGAGATGGAAGCCGCCGCTTCCCTGCAGAGTAAAGATCAATGGCAATGATCTGTTTCTTTAATTTATCAATAGCCCGGGTTCTGCTTCAGCTGACCGTTGGACTTGGTAATCTGTACGCTCGGGTAGGGGAATACCATCAGGTGGTCGTCATAGGTAGCCTTGTCCTTGTAGTCCTCGTAATCGCCTACGGTAAAGGCAGATTCGGGATCCTGTCGGTTCTCATAATGACGGGCACGCGGATGGGCATTCAGCTCCTTCTTGGCCAGCTCCTTGATGGTGGCATTGCTGCTGCGGTGCCAGCGCTTCAGGTCGAAGAGGTGGTCGGTAAACTCAAAGGCCAGCTCGCAACGACGCTCGTGGTAAAGGTTAGCCATGGTGGCGGTACCGGGCAGAGGTGCTAGGTTAGAACGCTTACGCAGATTGTTCAGGTCAACTGTAGCCTTGTCTGCCTGATTAGTCATCAGGTAAGCCTCAGCGCGGAAGAGCAACATCTCGGCAAAGCGGATGATGGGGAAGTTGATGCGAGCGGTAGGCCAGTCTCCGTTGGTGTTAACGTAGCCGTTACCTGTAGCGTCTTCGTGCTTGAAGGGATCCATGTACTTGTTGATCATGAAGCCCGATTCTACATCAGAGCCAGAGTAGAACTTGCGGGTTTCGCCAAAGAACTGGAACTCCTGTCCATATTCCAGGATAGTACGCACCAGACGGTCATTGCCGGCACCATCCTTGGCCATCTCTTCGTAGATGTCGTAGGAGGGTTTGTTCTGGCCCCAGCCGTTGTAGATACCCCAACCTTTGTTCTCTAAGATAACGCCCGGGAATTCCGAACCGCCACCCGTTGAACCTCCGTTGCCAGGAATCGTCCAGAGATATTCTTTGTTCCAAAAGTCGTTGAAGTCAGAAGAGAAAAGCTCGGCATAGGTATCGGCCAATCCACGGCCGTAGGTCTGCTCCAGCTCGTTGACTAAAGTGATGACATTCTGCCATTTCGTAGCATCCCAAGTGGCCCAGTAGGCGTATGCTTTTACCTTGAAGGCTACAGCAGCTGCCTTGTGGGCGCGTCCACGGTTGTCAGCGTCATACGCCTCGAAGCGGGGCAGGTTCTCGATAGCCTTGTCCATATCCTCGATGATGAGCTGGTAGTTGTCCATCACAGACTTCTGCTGCGGGGGGATGGAGTTGTTATATCCACCGCTGTAATCCTCGTAGCGGACAAAAGGTACACCCTGGGTATCCAAGCCGTAGCGGTAGGCAATCAGGAAGTGTGCCCAGCCACGTGTGAAATAAGCTTCACCCAAGCTGCGCTTTTCCACTTCACTCAAGGTCTGCTTCTTGAGCAACTGGTCAACCACCCAGTTGGCACGAGCCATGACCACGTACAACTCCTTAAAAGTTTTATCCAAAGGCGACTCATCGCCCGTATATTTCAGGGTTGCCAAAGTGTTGTAGCCGCGAGTTCTACCCCATACCACGTCACAGGCACCACCCTGCTCCCAGAAGAGTTCACGACCATAGAGGGCCTCCTGGTGGAATCTTTCATAAAGTGCATCGACAGCGTCAATGGCCTGCTGGTCGCTGGTGAAGTAGGTGGTCGTTGTGGCATCTCCTTCAGGCTGTACGTCCAGGAATTCGCTGCACGAGCTTGTCAGCAATCCGGCCGACAAGGCTATAAACCATATATTCTTTTTCATATTCTTATTTCCTTCGGTTAATTGATTAGTAGGTCAGTTTCACACCCAGTGAGAAGACGCGTGATACGGGGTACTTACCGGCATCCCATCCACCACATTCGGGGTCCATACCGGAGTAGCCAGAGATGGTCACTAAGTTCTCACCGCTCAGGTAGAGCGACAGGCGGCTCTTGCGATCCTTCAGGTGACTGATGCGTTGCAGGTAGTCAGAGAGGTCGTAAGAGAGGGTCACGTTCTTCAGACGCAGGTATGAGGTGTCCTCCAAGTAATAGTCAGAGGCCGTAGAGAAGTTGCCGTTGGGGTCGTTCTTCGACAAGCGGGGAATATCCGAACCCTTGTTGGTGGGGCTCCATGCGTTGAGGATTTCGCTGCTGCGGTTGAAGTTACCCTCTACATCGCTCAGCAGCATGTACTTGCTGACGTTTACAGCCTGTGCACCGCCTACACCTTGCAGCATAGCGCTGAAGGAGAGTTTCTTCCAGTTGAGGCCGAAGTTCAGGGCAAAGGTGGTCGTAGGCATGGCGCTACCCATATAGACACGGTCTGCGTCAGTAATCTTGCCGTCATTATTCTGGTCCACGAACTTCAGGTCACCGGCCTGTGCATTGGGCTGGATGCGGTTGCCGTTCTTGTCTTTGTAGGCTTCAGCTTCAGCATCGCTCTGGAAGATACCGTCAGTCTGGATGAGGTAGAAGGAGTTCAAAGGTTCGCCTTCGGCCGTCTGAATCATGTAGGGGATGCTGCGGAATACCTTGTCGTTGGTCCATACACCGGGGGTTCCATCTGCATTCTTCACGCCGATATCAGAAACCCAGTTTTTCAACCAGGCAAAGTTACCGTTCACGAAGTAGGAGAGGTCCTTGTTGAGTTTGTCTTTCCAGCCAATCTGCACCTCCAGACCGCGGTTGCGTACCTCGCCCTGGTTGATGAGCATGGCAGAGATACCGATGGTGCTGGGCCAGTTCATGGTCTGCGTCTGGATGAGGTTGAAGGTGCGCTTCTCAAAGTAGTCGATGGCTACGGAGAGTCGTTCCTTGAACATCTCTATATCCAGACCGAGGTCGGTCTGTTCAGAGGTCTCCCAAGTCAGATCCTTGTTCAGAGCCGTAGAGTTGTACACGAAGTTACCCCACTGGCGGTTGCCTTCAGGACCATACTGGGCCTGTTCTGACCAATTGCCCTTACTCAGCAAAGCCGACTTGTAGTTGAATCCGATAGAACCGAGGTTACCTACGCGACCCCAAGAGGCACGGATCTTCAGCAGGCTAATTAAGTCACTCTTCTTGAAGAACTTCTCGTTGGAGATTTTCCAACCGAGGGTGAAGGCGGGGAAGTCACCGTAGTTGTTGTCCTTGGGCAGACGGCCGGCATAGTCACGACGCCAAGAGGCGGTGAGGAAGTAGCGGTCGTTGTAGGAGTAGGCCAGACGGGCTATCAGAGATACGTTGGCGTCGGGACCGGTCAGGTAGTCAGAAGTGCTGGTGCTTCCGGCATAGTTCAGATACTGCAGATAAGCAGCCTCATCAGCAAAATCCTTACCGTTAACTTCCAAGCCGCGCAGTTCGTAGTGGTCGGCTGTGGTAGAGAAGAGGGCACCTACGGTATGCTCACCGAAGGTCTGGTCGTAGGTCAGCGTGTTCTCCGTCTTCCAACGGTCACTACGGTAGGTTGAGTTGGTCAGCGAGTTGCTCAGCTGCGGTTTACCTACCTCGTCGCGGATGGGGTTGAACTTCTTGTAGTGGTTGCTGTTCACGTTATAGGTAAAGCGGCTCACGAACTTCAGGCCCGGCAGGATGTTGCCAATCTGCAGGCTGGTGGTGCTCCAGATGTCCGAAGTCTTGTTGTAGAGGTTCTCAGCTTCGAGCAGACGCACGGGGTTCACCGCATCACCATGGGCTTCGGCAAAATTGGAGCCATACTTGGCAATGTAGGCGGGATCTTCAGTCGTTGTACCGCCGTAGGTGCCGTCCAACGGATTGTAGATGGTAGCGCTGGC
>CAMGIP010000182.1 GCA_946056155.1 uncultured Mediterranea sp.
GGTCAATGTACCTGTCCCCCTGACCACTGGTCTATGTACCTGTCTCCTTGACCCGTCCCCCTGACCCTATTGCTGGGGGGGGGTAAAATCTTTTACCTTCATCTTCATCTGCATACGGGTACCTTTACCCTCCTCAGAGTGCACCTCGATGGTAGTACCGAGCGCCTCGGCTATGGTCTGGCAGATGCTGAGACCCAAACCGGCACCCTGCTTGAAGCTGTTGCCTTTGTAGAAACGCTCAAAGATGCGATGCTGCACCTCGGGACTCATGCCTATGCCGGTGTCCTGAACATAGACCACCACGTTCTCCTCCTTGTCATCGGTAGTATAGCCCAAGGTGATGATGCCCGCTTCTGTAAACTTCTTGGCATTGACAATCAAGTTGTTGAGCACCTGTTTCAGGCGGTTCATGTCGGTCGTGATGAGCGTTCCCTCTCCTTTGGGAACCTCCATGCGCAGAGATACTCCCTCAGGAAGATTCACCCGATGGGTATCGGCTACCTCTTGCATAATGTAGGAGAGGTTGTACTGATGGAAAGAGAACTCCATACTGCCCGACTCGATGCGGGAGAGGTCGAGCACATCATTGATGAGTGCCAGCAAGAGGTCGCAGTTGATATTGATGGTCTCTATGAACTGCTGCACCTCCTCGGGGCTAAAACAGTCAATATCTTTCAACAAGGTGGAGAAACCTACGATGGCATTGAGCGGAGTACGTATCTCATGGCTCATATTGGCCAGGAAAGCCGATTTGAGGTGGTCGGCCTGCATGGCGCGGTCGCGTGCCTCCGTCAGTTCGGCCTCTGTATCCTTGAAGTGTTGGATGCACTGGCATACCCCCACCACCATATAGGCCTCTCCCGGATTGATGCCCTCCTGGAAAACCATGCGCAACTCCCACCACTCCACCTGACCGGCATGATTCAAGCGACAGGTGTAGTGGCCGACCATCTTGCGCGATACCATGTGTTCGTAGAAGAAGGTCAAGAGCCCTTCCTGGTCCTCTTCATAGATGAACGGACGCAGTTCGGCCGCGGTCAGCATAGCGGTCGATGGGGGCAATCCGAAGCTCTCCAGAAGGCGGGAAGGGAAATGGAAATGGTCTGTATTGAGGTCATACCACCAGGGATAGACCAAGTTCTCTTCAATGGCCATGTTGAATAAGGACTTCTGCTTCTCCTCCTCCTGGATGCTGCGGAAGGTCACGGCTGCACCCGCCAACCGCTCACCGGCAAAGATGGGGGAGACCTCACCCGCCACTAAGAAATAGTCGCTCCGGCCAACGGCCTGCACAAAACAGCGCTCGGGCAAGGTGACCACCCGTTGACCCTCCAGCACCTGGAATAGCAGCTCCTTGAGTTTGTCCTCTCCATGGATGAAGAGGCGGAAAAGAGTACCCACTTCACACCCTTCGTAGTAGGCCGGCTGGCATCGCTCCTGGGGAAGCTGGAGCAGATCTTTCAATGCACGGTTCACGTAGCGGATGTGCATCCCTGTGTCGTAGGTAATCAGGGCATCGGTGATGGAAGAGAGCACATGATCATACTCGTCACGCTGCTCTACCAGCTGCTCCTGGGCGATAAGCCTCATCTGGGCCTCCATACGGCGCTTGACCTCCCGTCTGTTGACCCGCACCTGCCATACGAGCAGGGTGGCTATCACGCCAATCACCACCACTATCGAGATGATGAACCGGGTACGGTACTTATCACCCAGGGGAATATTGGTGACTTCGCCCCCCTGCGATGCTCGTTTCTCATCCACGCTGAAGAATTTCAGCTGCTTGTAGTCGTACCGGAAGAAGTTGTTGTCGTTGCGGATGCCGAACGCCTCGGGCGATGTACCTCGGAGGATATTGGCCACGAGATGTCCCACGGGCACCATCTTCCGATAGGACTCCAGGTCATAGACGGCCAGCACTCCGTTGGTCAGGGCGCGGTTTTGGCACGCATAGATGGGGGCTTTGGAGTTTTTTCCGATGATATTGAGGAAGGGGGTCCACTTGGGTACCACCACTACTGTCTTGCGCGTGTGGGCCGAGTTGCAGACCCGTTCGATGAGGGTCCAGGGCAGAACGCTATCCACGTTGAGCGTAGTAAGCTGATAGTCAGGATGGTCGATATGAAACTTGCCCCACACCTTGCGGAGTTCGGCTTCACCTCTGCGGGCCATGAACCCGTTGTCGGTGAGGCAGATGATTTCGTTGCGTTCAGGAAACATGCGATGGGCCTCCTGGAGCACCTTCATAAAGTCTGGCACAGCGGTATATCCCGACACATTGGGCATCTGCTTCATCTGTTCCAGAAGGGGGTATTTGGCTCCGGCCACTACCACGGGCCGCTGAAAGCCCAGCGAATCGCCGCAATGGACGAGTGAATAGAAGGCCTCATCTCCTGAAACCACAATGACATCCACTCCCCGTTGACGTGCCCGCTGGCAGATACGCCTCATGATGAAAAACTCCTGCCGTACGTTCCACGTTGTAGCATCAAGGTACTCCACTGTGACGTGTGCCTGTATCTTGCGTGATTTGAGTCCATCCTTCAGACCGCGCGTCAGGTCATCGCTCGCCTTGGCAAAGGGGTTGTAGGATTGGATAAACAGGATCTCGTAAGACCTCTCCTTTGCCCACGATGCGGTGGAAAAAGAGCAAAGCCCTACTAAGGTTAACACCATGCACAGGAAAGCGCGTATATATCTCATTCTCATTGCTGCAAATGGCCACTGAGGTTACTATTCGTGTTTGATTCGTAATATGGGATGCAAAAATAGAGAGAATAATCTATTTATCCAAGATTTCACCTCAAAAAGCCGCAATATTCCTGTGGGTATGGCCTGTGAATATCAGCGGGATGAAGCTTCACCCCATGTGAAGAGGGTGATCTCCGGACGGGCATTGAAGCGGAAGGGTAGGCCCACATATCCGATACCGATATTGACATAGAGCGACTGGCTGCCGTGACGGTACCATCCTCGCCACTCGGGGTACTTGAACTCGGAGAGGGAGTGTCCGAAGAGTACGCATTGCATAGCATGTGTGTGCCCGCTCAGGGTCAGCTGTACATCGCTCTCTTTCAGCACTTCACGACGCCAATGGGTAGGGTTGTGGCTGAGCAGCAGACGAAACATGCCCTCGGTGCCTCGAAGGGCTTTCTTCAGGTCACCATATTGGGGGAAGGGGGGCTCTCCCTCATTCTCCACCCCCACAACGGCAATGCGGTCAGTGCCCCGGTGGATAATCCGGTGGTCGTTATTGAGCAATGTCCACCCCATCTTCTCCTGCAGCTGTTTCAGGTGCTGGAGGTTCTGACGGGCCTCCTCGGGGGAGGACCAGCGGTAGTAGGTGCCATAATCATGGTTACCCAGAACGGAATAGATGCCATCGGTGGCCCGCAGCTGGCTGAGCAGCTCCACAAAGGGCTCCAGCTCACAACTGCGCTGGTTGACGAGGTCGCCGGTAAAGAGTATCAGGTCGGGGTGGAGGCTATTACACCGCTCCACCAGCTCCTGAATCACCTCGGGGCGCCCGGACCAACTGCCCAGATGGAGGTCGCTCAACTGCACCACGCGATAGCCCCTGAAGGCTGCGGGCAGATCGGCGGAGGCATACGACTCTTGCTTCACCTCCAACCGGCTCACCCCAACCAGAGTTCCGTAGAGCAGACCCACTGCACAGCACAATGCGGCGACCACCCCTGCCCGGTCGAACCAACGGCTGACGGGGTGCGAGGATATGCTCCGGAAGAGCGAGAAGCGGAGCGAGGGTATGCTCCGGAAGAGCGAGAAGCGG
>CAMGIP010000183.1 GCA_946056155.1 uncultured Mediterranea sp.
GGTGAAGCCTACAATCCGGATGGGCAGTTTTTTGCCTATGGGGAAAGTAAGTCCATCGGCCAGGACATAGGAGTCGGGGAGGTCGGCTATCTGGTCAAACCCCTTCACTGAACGATTTCCGACCAAAATCGCTCAATGGAGTAAACGATTATTCATTAAATCATAATATTTCGTTCTATATACAAAATATCTCTGTGACCTCAACTGAAAAAAGCAAAAAGTCGGAAAAATTATCTACCTTTGTCCTGTTTAGCACGATAAGCTGCACTCAGCTCGTTTAGCTGCTTTCAGCATGATCATCTGTTTGCCATTACATGGATGATGACGGATCAAGAGACAGGAAAACCGAATAATAAGAGATATGAAGACAAAAGCATTACTCCTCTCGCTGCTTGCCGCTGCGGCCGGATGCCCCGCACAAGCAGAACAGACTCCGGAGGCGCGACTGCTGCGCTTCCCAGCTACCAACGGTACCGAAGTGGCCTTCTCCTTCGCCGGAGACCTCTACACCGCACCCCTCACCGGAGGCGAAGCGCGACGACTCACGGCTCATGTGGGCAACGAAATCTTTGCCCGCTACTCACCCGATGGCAAGACGCTGGCCTTCAGCGCACAGTATGACGGCAATACCGAGGTATATACCCTGCCTGCCACGGGCGGCGAACCGGTACGCCTCACCTATACCTCTACCAACAGCCGCGATGACCTGGGCGACCGCATGGGACCCAACAACGTGGTGATGACCTGGAGCCCTGACGGACAACAGATTCTCTACCGAAACCGCATCGGAGACGGATTCACAGGACGGCTCTGGAGCGTAAGCCCCTCTGGAGAGATGCCCACTGCCCTTCCACTGCCGGAAGGGGGCTTCTGCAGCTACTCGCCCGACGGCAAGCGGCTGGCCTACAACCGGGTGTTCCGCGAGTTCCGCACCTGGAAATACTACCGCGGTGGCATGGCTGACGATATCTGGATCTATGACGCCAAGGCGGGCAGCGTGACCAACATCACCAACAACGTGGCGCAGGACATCTTTCCGATGTGGATCGGTGAGGAGATTTTCTTTGCCAGCGACCGCGACCTGACGATGAATCTCTTCTGCTACAACACACGTACAGGGCAGACGGAAAAGGTGACGCACTTCACCGACTACGACATCAAGTTCCCCTCCACTGACGGACACATCATCGTCTTCGAGAAGGGGGGCTACCTCTTCCGCTTCGATCCTGCCACGCGGCAGAGCGAACAGATACACATCACACTCCATGCCGACAACCTGCAGAGCCGCACACGGCGGATGAACGTGTCCGACCAACTGACCGATGCCTCGCTCTCGCCCGATGGGGAGCGCGTCTATGTCACCGCACGCGGTGAGGTGTTTGACGTGCCCGTGCAGAAGGGCATCACCCGTTGCCTCTCCCGCACACCGGGTGCTCACGAACGTCATGCTACTGTATCGCCCGACGGTAAACTGCTGGCCTATATCAGCGACCGCACGGGAGAGACGGAGATTTGGCTACAAGCCGCAGGAGGCGGTGAACCTCAGCAGCTTACAAGCGGGAACGACACCTACATCCGTTCGCTGCAATGGAGTCCCGACAGCCGTTGGCTGCTCTATACCGACCGCAAGAACCGACTCGTGAGCGTGGACATCACCACAAAGGCCAAAACGGTGGTAGCCCAATGTCCTGAGCAGGAGTTCTGGGATGTGGCCATAGCACCCGACAGCCGCTGGATAGCCTACACTCGGCCGGCTGCCAACCACAGTTCGGTCATCTACCTCTATGACCTGCGCACACATCGCGAGTACCCCGTCACGGAGCGCTGGTATGACTCGGACTCCCCTGCCTTCAGCCAAGATGGCCGCTACCTGCTCTTCAACAGCGACCGCGACCTCATCCCTACCTACGGACGATTGGAGTGGAACCACGTCTATACCCGTATGGGTGGCATCTATATGGTGATGCTGCACCCCTCTACTCCCTCGCCCTTCCTCGCGGAAGACTCCTGGGTGAAGGCTTCTGATAAGGGGGAGGAAAAGGCGGATGCTACCAGCAGCAAGGACGATAAGAGCGGCAAGAACAGTAACGGCAAAAGCACCAAAGGAGGTAAGGAGAGCAAGGACGAGCGTGCGAAGGACGTGACTGAGGTGAAGGTTGAGCCCGAAGGGTTGCTGAGCCGCATCGTGAAGCTTCCCCTCAGCGCCGGCTACTACGGCAACATCTACTGCGACGGCCAGCACGTATGGTACTCGAACGGCGGCACCAAGGTGTTCGACCTCAAATCGGGCGAAGAGACCAAGGTATCTGACTACGCCATGAGCGTCAGCGGCCAACGTGCCCTCTTCTTCGACAGACGCCACAATGCCCTTTACGCCCTTGACCGCATCCCCACGGGCAAGGCCAGCTTCGACAACTCCATCGACCTGAACCAGCTGATAGCCACCATTGACTATCCGCAGGAGTGGGCACAGATCTTTGACGAGGCATGGTGTGCCTTCCGTGACGGCTTCTACTTGGAGAACATGCACGGGGTGGATTGGCAGGCTGTTAAGGAGAAATATGCTGTTCTGCTGCCCCACGTCAAGAGCCGCCTTGACCTCAACTACGTCATCGGTGAGATGATTGGAGAACTGGCCTGTGGCCACGCCTATGTCAACCCCGGCTCCTACCCTAAGGCCGAACGCATCCCCATGGGTCTGCTCGGTGCAGAACTCAGCCGCGACAAGAGCGGCTACTTCCGCATCGGCCATATCCTGCGTGGTGCTCCCTACAGTGAATCGCTCCGCTCCCCCCTGGCCGAACCGGGACTTGGCGTGAAGGAGGGCGACTACATCACAGCTGTGGATGGCGTGGAGGTGACCTCCGTGCAGAACATCTACCAACTGCTCATCGGTAAGGCCGATGTGCCTGTGGAGCTCACCGTGAACAGCCGTCCCGTACAGGGAGGCCGCAAGGTGGTGGTGCGCCCCACCGACAACGAATACCCGCTCTACCACTACGAATGGGTGCAGAAGAATATCGCTACCGTGGATAAAGCCTCTGGCGGACGAGTAGGCTACATCTACATCCCTGACATGGGTCCAGAGGGGCTCAATGAATTTGCCCGCTACTTCTACCCGCAGCTCGACAAGGAAGCCCTCATCATCGACGACCGTGCCAACGGAGGCGGCAACGTCTCCCCCATGATCATCGAACGTCTTCTGCGCAAGCCTTACCGCATGACCATGTCACGCACCTCCACGCTCACGGGCACCATTCCCGATGCCACCCATGTGGGTCCCAAGGTGCTGCTCATCAACAAGTACTCGGCCAGCGACGGCGACCTCTTCCCCTGGAGTTTCAAAGCCAACGGCTTAGGCACCATCATCGGCACACGAACCTGGGGAGGCATCATCGGTATCAGCGGTTCGCTTCCCTACATGGACGGCACCGACATCCGCGTCCCCTTCTTCACCAACTACGACGCCAAGAGCGGCCAGTGGATCGTGGAGAACCACGGCGTAGATCCCGATATTCTCATTGACAATGACCCCATCCGCGAAGCAGCCGGCGAGGACCAGCAGCTCCAGGAGGCTATCCGCGTAGCCCTCGAACAGCTCAAGGAGCGCAAGCCTATGCCGGGTGTACCCGCCCCCCGCACCTTCAAGGACCTGGGACTTTGATAGTATCCGTACAAAGAGGGTGTGTCAAAATAGGCACATCCTCTTTTTTCCTTTTTTGCATTAAGGC
>CAMGIP010000184.1 GCA_946056155.1 uncultured Mediterranea sp.
GGGTGCTCTTCCCTACAAAATATGCCCGATACAAGTCCTGTTGGCCCTATATCCCAAGGAAAAGTGTATCTGTACGAGTCAAATCAGGGGTTCTACTTCTCTTCAAAGCTGAGGTAGGGGGTGATGCGGGCAATCTCCTCTTCGGTAAACTCCTCCAAGAGTCGTAGCGGCTTCAGGCTCTTCAGGTTGCCATACCGCTTGCGGTACTCCACGATAGCCTTGGCCTGATAGAAGTTGATATAGGGGTGGTTCATGAGCCTTCGTACCCCCACTTGATTGACCGGAATAGGGGTAATGGCTGTGGAGTCGATGGTGAACCAAGGCTCCAAGGCAAGGGCATCCAAATCTATCTCTTCCAGCTGGTCGATACTTCGATAGCCACCCAACTGCTGTCTATACCTTACGATGCGTCGCGAAAGCGCACTACCGATACCAGGTATCTTCTTCAGTTCGGTGGTGTCGCTTCGGTTCAGGCAAATCCGCGTACCCGGTGGATACTTCTCTATCCGCTTCCAGCTGCTGTCTCTCCTCTGACGCGTGTTGTCTCTCCATACGCGGGTGTCCTCTTTCCGAGTACGGGTACTATCTCCCCGGTTGAGGTCTTTGTCATGGTACTTTGAGACATAGGCCGACTGCTTCATTGAATCCATTTTCTCCACTTCCGAGTCGCCGAGTCCCCCCTCCGAGCTGTTGTCCCTTCTTGCAGAGTCGCTGAATCTTCTCTCCGAGCTGTTGTCTCTTCTTGCAGAGCCGCTGCTCCTCTTTTCTTCGTTGAGACGATCTTCAGGGGAAATGGTGATGTATGGCGCCAGTGTCTGATACCTCTCCTCCGTCATGCCATAGATTTTCCTCAGATGCTCCGGTTTGCGGAATCTTCCCCCTTTGGCCCTGTACTTGATGATGTTGCGGGCCATCCATGGGGGGATTCCCAAAGCGGTGAGGGTCGCTGAGTCCGCCCGGTTCGGGTCGAAGGCAAACAGCGATAGCGCTGGAGTCTGCTTTCGTGCCCCCTTTTCATGCCTGTCCAACGCCTTGACAATAGAGTCTGCCGTTTCCTTGCTTTCTGTCAGCGGTTGCTGGTGAGCTTGCCAAATCTCTCCGGCCAACCACACTATGCCGATGAGCAGGAGCAGCATGAAAGCCCCTCGTTGCTCGTGCGGACTCAATGGCGTGTATTTCAGAAAGGGCTTGCTCATGGTGCGTGATGGAGATTTATCCGAACACCTCCAACTGGTCGAGGAAGATGAGCGTGATGCATACGGGGGCTACGTAGCGCAGGGCAAAGAGCAGAAGCCGGTAAGTGTGAACCTTCAACGTGCCGTGGTTGCTGGCCTCCTCCCACACGATCTGTTTGTCCAAATACCATCCCGCAAAGAGGGCAATGAAGAGTCCGCCCAGCGGAAGCATGATTTTGGCCGTAGTGGTATCAAAGAGGTCAAAGAGGGTGAGGCCGAAGAGGGTGTATTCCTTACCGATGCCGAGAGAAAGCGAGCAGAGGATGCCGAGGGTGATGCAGCCGCTTGTCACTAAGCGGGCCGCTTTCGTCCGGCTCAGTTGGAACTCCTCATGCAAGTAGGCTGTGACCACCTCATGCAGCGAGATGGTGGAGGTGAGTGCCGCCAAGGCTAACAGAATGTAGAAGAGCAGCGAGAGCAGTGTGGCTAACAGCGGCATACTGCCGAAAGCTTGCTGGAACACGTTGGGGAGCGTAATGAAGAGCAGGCTAGGGCCTTTGTCCGGCTGGATGCCCACCGAGAAGGCAGCAGGGAAGATGATGAGGCCTGCCAGTATAGCTACTATGGTGTCAATCATGGCCACGTTGAAGGCTGTACGCGGCAGGTTGGTGTCATTGCGGAAGTAGGAGGCGTAGGTGCAGAGGCACCCCATGCCTAAGGAGAGGGAGAAGAAGGCCTGCCCCATGGCCCCAAGCAGCACCTGGCTATCCACCTTGCTGAAGTCGGGCTGCAGTAGGAAGCGAAGTCCTTCGCTGGCATTGGGCAGCGAGATGGAGCAGCCGGCCAGCACCAGCAGCAGGATGAAGAGCAGCGGCATGAGGATCTTCGATGAACGTTCGATGCCCTTCTCCACCCCTTTGACAATGACAAAGTGGGTCAGCAGCATGAAGACGAACAGCCAGAGCACGGGACGCCAGGGATTGCTGACAAATGTGTTGAAGGTATGGATAAAGCCTTCCGCATCTTGGCCGGCAAGGGAACCCGTAGCTGCCTGCACGATATATTCCAGCGTCCATCCGGCCACGATGCAGTAGTAGCTCAGGATGAGGAATCCCGAGAGTACGCCCAGTCGGCCCACCCATTTCCAGGGTGTGCCTTTGGAGAGCAGACGGTATGCACCTGCCGTATTGGCTCTCGAACGGCGGCCAATCATGAATTCAGCCATCATGATGGGTAGTCCCAGCACCAGGACGCAGCATAGGTAGATAAGAATAAAGGCTGCACCACCATGGTTGCCCGTCTCGAAAGGAAAGCGCCAAATGTTGCCCAACCCCACGGCTGAGCCTGCTGAGGCCAAAATAACGCCCAGTTTACTGCCAAAATTAGCTCGGTTGTTCATTGCTGTTGTAGTGTATTTTTATGAAGATTCTACTTAAAAGGTGATAATTTATCACAATCGAGCGCAAATATAGAAAAACTTCCTCTACTTTTGCAGCCAAATCGTAAATAATTCGAAGCATGTGTTCTATTTTCAGACTTGTAGGGTACGTTTTGAAGAGATATCCCATCTCTCTCTGTATCATATTGACCGTAACCTATCTCTCGTTTTTCAAGCCTCCCCAGATTGATGAGGAGGAGCTGATGATTCCCTATTTCGATAAGGTGGTACATATCTGTATGTATTTCGGCATGTCGGGCATGTTGTGGTTTGAGTTTATCCGTGCCCACCGCCGTCAGGCTGCTCCATTGTGGCATGCCTGGATAGGTGCCGTGGCCTGCCCCATCCTCTTCAGTGGAGCGGTGGAACTGTTGCAATCCTACTGCACTACCTATCGGGGAGGTGACTGGTTCGACTTTGCTGCCAACTCTTTCGGTGTCGGCTTAGCCACCGCCATGGCCTGGATGGTCAAGCACCGGTTGGAATCTGTTTCATCTTCATCTGGTCATGACTGACGGTGAAATTACCAATCATGACCTCCCCATAGATATGCTTTCGTGCGAGACTTCCTCGCAGGCGGATGACGCCTTTGACCTCAAGTGCGTAGAGCGGAACCAGATCACCTAGGTGCTTCAACATACGCATGGCAACAAGACTGAGGCAGCCCGACTGCTCAAGATTGGTTTGACTACCCTCTATCGCAAGATTGAGGAATATGGGATAAGGTCTGACTCTCTCGGTTGGCACACAAACAAAGGTAATAATTTCCATAGTTCAGGTATCGCTTGTTCGTCTCTTTTGCTGTAGTTTTGCAGCAGAAAACTTATTTCACCAAGTGATCATGAAATTCAGCGTATTATTATCATTAATCGTTTCGATGACAATGGCAATTACACCCCATGCGTCGGCACAGGAGGTGCAGGCCAAAAGAACAGAAGTAAAATGGGACAAGGTGTTCCCGTTGAGTGAAACAGTCAATCACCGGAAGGTGGAGTTCAAGAATCAGTATGGGATCACCCTGGTGGGTGACCTATATACGCCCAAAAGTGGAGGCAACAGCATGGCTCTCGCGGTGTGCGGCCCTTTTGG
>CAMGIP010000185.1 GCA_946056155.1 uncultured Mediterranea sp.
TCATCTTAACCCTGTTATCTTTGTTCATCTATCCAACGAATCTGCTTTTTTCTTGATTTTATAAGTCCCCTCTAGAAAGCATCGCAAAGGATAGCTCTCTTAAGGGGACTCACTTTTCCTTAATTTACCTATTGAAAACGATGGGTCATCTGTTGCATATGACCATTATCCTGTTATAGAGATTCAGTGTGCATCAAATCTGGTCGAAGGCCTGAGAGAGGTCGTCGAGGATGTCATCGATGTGCTCTGTACCGATGGAGAGGCGCACGGTGCTCGGTGTGATGTGCTGCTCTGCCAACTCCTCGGGACTCATCTGTGAGTGGGTCGTGGTGTAGGGATGGATGACGAGGCTCTTCACATCAGCTACATTGGCCAGCAGTGAGAAGATCTGCAGCGAGTCGATGAACTTCCAAGCCTCCTTCTCTCCACCCTTGATTTCAAAGGTGAAGATGCTGCCACCACCCTTGGGGAAGTAGCGCTGGTAGAGCCCATGGTCGGGGTGGGAGGGGAGTGACGGGTGGTTGACCTTGGCCACCTTGGGGTGGTTGGTGAGGAATTCTACCACGCGGAGGGCATTCTCCACGTGACGCTCCACGCGCAGCGACAGGGTCTCCAGACCTTGCAGCAGGATGAAGGCGTTGAAGGGGGAGATGGTGGCTCCCGTGTCGCGGAGGATGACCGCACGGATGCGGGTCACGAAGGCTGCTGCACCTGCCACATCAGCGAAGATGGCTCCGTGATAACTCGGGTCGGGCTTGGCCAAGGTGGGGAACTTGTCGGCATTGGCTTTCCAGTCGAAGGTACCGCCATCCACAATCACACCGCCCAGGCTGCTGCCGTGACCGCCGATGAACTTGGTGGCCGAGTGAACCACAATGTCGGCTCCATGCTCGATGGGACGGATGAGGTAGGGGGTACCAAACGTGTTATCTACAATCAAGGGGATATGGTGACGGTGGGCCACTTCGGCTACAGCCTCCAGATTGGTCACATCGCTGTTAGGGTTGCCGAAGGTCTCGGCATAGACCACCTTGGTGTTGGACTGGATGGCAGCCTCCAGTGCCTCCAGGTCGTTGACCTTCACAATCGTATGACTGATGCCTTGCGAAGCTAAAGTATGGGTAATCAGGTTGAAGGAGCCTCCATAGAGGTTGTCGGCAGCCACGATATGGTCGCCCACACCCAGGATATTCTGCAGTGCGTAGGTCACAGCAGCGGCACCGGAAGCCACAGCCAGACCGGCTACGCCCCCTTCGAGAGCAGCCACGCGATCCTCAAACACACCTTGAGTGGAGTTGGTCAGTCGGCCGTAGATATTGCCCGCATCGCGCAGACCAAAGCGGTCGGCTGCATGCTGCGAGTTGTGGAAGACATACGATGTGGTTTGGTAGATAGGTACCGCACGGGCATCCGTAGCCGGATCGGCCTGTTCCTGTCCTACATGGAGTTGCAATGTCTCGAAGTGAAGTTTCTTTGTAGCCATAATTGTATAGTTTTTAATGTTAATATTCGGGTTGATACAAATGGTTTGCAACCGAATGGCTTATCTCTCGATTGCGTTGGCAAAATTACTATGGCTCTGTATTTCTACCAATATCTTTTTATTATTTGGAAAAAATCACTAATTTTGCATCGTTATTCAGTTGGTTTATTCTTTTTGAAGGTTCAAAATTCTCTTTTTGAAGAATAAATGCGTTCTTTGATTTTGTTTTTCTTCTGCGAATGGCTTCTTTCCTTAAAGTTACTTTTCTTTTTTCTTTTGCGCGGCCAAAAGATTTTGCTAATGACTTTCCTTAATGTTACTCATCTTTCTCTTTTGCGCGGCCAAAAGAGAAAGAAACAAAGAGAGAAAGCCGCCGTCTGCACCTCCGGGGCTACTCCGAGGGGAGTCGGGCTAAAGCAAAAAAACTCGCTTCGCTCGAACAGTTTTTGCTTCTTCACGCCCTCGTTCCCCTCTACGCTTCACACCCCTACGATGAGGCCGGAAACTATTTTAAGTGGGTGTTTTCCACTGTATGCAAAAGCGAGCCCGAAGGGCAAGGCGTCCGGACGGTAAAACGGGCCTTGCCGGGAGCCACGTAGCGAGTGGGTGATAGAACAGCGCCCAGCGAGTAGTGGCGGGAGGCACCAGCCCTTGACCTTTCTTTGTTACTTTCTTTAGATAAGATAGGCGGAGCCTCGGATATGCAATCATATGCAAGCATCTTTTTGCATACCTCTCGGCTTGCACTATCTTTGTGTCAAGACAAAGAAAGTAAGGGGCAGCAATGCAAGGGAAGCGGTAGCCATGCAAAGGAAGCATTAGCAACAAAGAAAAGCATTAGCCAAATGAAAAGAATAGAATGAATCATTAGCAATATAAAAATAATAATAAAAGAATTATGCAACCCATCATCGAACACTTAGACAAAGTAGATTTGCAAATCTTGAGAACCTTGCAGGAAAATGCCCGACTCACCACCAAGGAACTGGCCTCTCGGGTAAGTCTCTCCTCCACTCCCGTTTTTGAGCGGTGGAGACGGTTGGAAAATGAAGGATATATAAAAAGGTATATAGCCGTGTTGGACGCCGAGAAACTCAACCGCGGCTTCATCGTCTTCTGCAACGTCAAGATGATCCGTATGAATCGTGATGTGGCAGCCGGTTTTGCCCAGCGCATGAAAGAGTTGCCCGAAGTCTCCGAATGCTACAACATCTCCGGCAGTTTCGACTACCTCCTCAAGGTCCAAGCCCCCAACATGAAGTACTATCAGGAGTTTATCCTCAACGTTCTGGGCACCGTAGAGAACCTCGGATCCATAGAGAGTGTCTTTGTGATGGACGTTGTCAAGCAGGAGTACGGCATCCAATTGTAGTTGTGATATGAAATTGGTTAATAAATTGTAAATCTGTGGAAAAATGGTTTGGTGGGTTAAAAAATAAATAGTACCTTTGCGGCCGATTTTAGAGTCAACATAATGTCTAACTCAATTAATCAAAAAACAAACAATTAATTAACTGAATGGAAAACTTAAAGAATGTACAGCCTCTCGATGATTTCAATTGGGACGCTTACGAAAACGGCGAAGTGGTAGCTGCCACCAGCCACGAAGAACAGGAAAAGGCGTATGACAATACGCTGAACAAGGTTAACGACCGCGAGGTAGTTGACGGAACCGTAATCGCAATGAACAAGCGTGAAGTAGTTGTGAACATCGGTTACAAGTCGGATGGTATCATCCCCATGAGCGAATTCCGCTACAATCCCGACCTGAAGGTAGGTGACGTTGTCGAGGTGTACATCGAGAATCAGGAAGACAAGAAGGGTCAGTTGGTGCTCTCTCACCGCAAGGCTCGTGCATCACGTTCTTGGGAGCGTGTAAATGCTGCCCTGGAAAGCCAGGAAATCATCAAGGGTTACATCAAGTGCCGCACCAAGGGTGGTATGATTGTGGATGTATTCGGTATCGAAGCATTCCTGCCCGGTTCGCAGATTGACGTGAAGCCCATCCGTGACTACGATGTATTCGTAGGCAAGACTATGGAATTCAAGGTGGTGAAGATTAATCAGGAATTCAAGAACGTTGTGGTTTCTCACAAGGCTCTCATCGAGGCAGAACTCGAACAACAGAAGAAGGAAATCATCAGCAAACTCGAGAAGGGTCAAGTACTCGAGGGTACTGTCAAGAATATCACCT
>CAMGIP010000186.1 GCA_946056155.1 uncultured Mediterranea sp.
TTTTTGCACAAATACAATATTATTGGCGCATTTCACAATCATATTTCTATGTTAATCTCTACTGGTAAAAACGGAGCAGACTGTTACAGCAAAAACGGCCATGCTGTTACAGTTCTGACGCGGCAAAGCTAATGTTTTTTTCTCAAACTGTCTCCTTTTAATGTAAATCTGGATGCGGCTTTACTACTCTATCTAGGATAGCATCAGCGGCAGAGACGGATGGAGTACATACTCGCGGAGCGTATCTTTTGCTGTTGTATTCTGCATAACCAGCATGTTTCTGTTTTAGTTTACTCCACCTTCAGTCCCTCCAGCAGCTCCTCGTTGAAATACTTGATCCAAGATTCATACACATCCTGTGCCGACTGCATAGTGCCCACGAGGAAGCCTGGTGTTTGCTTGAACTCTGAGAGACCTCGGTAGTAATACATCTTGTGTTCATTGTCTATGATGAAGGGCATGATGTTGTGGCGAAGACACTCACGGAAAAGAATAAGTCGTCCAACACGTCCGTTGCCATCCTGGAACGGATGGATGCTCTCGAAGCGCCAATGGTACTCGGCGAGGGTGTGGATGGTTATCTCCTTTTGGGCATGATACCACTCTTGCAGAGACTTCATTTCCTTTTCAACATCGGCAGGCTTGCAAGTCTCACGTCCACCGACTTCGTTTGCCAACTGCTTGTAGTCACCCACATTGAAGTAGGACTTCTGCGCATCAGCAGTTCCTGTTTTGAGGATGCGATGAAACTCTTTGATGATAGTCTCTGTCAAAGGCTCTGCAATGGTGCGGAGGAGGTAGTCGAAGGCTACAAAGTGGTTAGTTGTTTCAATTATATCATCCACAGGCACGGCTTCCTGATCTTTGAACCCTATGGTACGGGTTTCAAAGATGTAGCGCGTCTGCTCCTCGGTCAGCTTGCTACCTTCAATTCGATTAGAGTTGTAGGCGAGCTGCACCTGAGTCTTATGGTAGATTCCTCCCTTACGATGCGCCTGTAGCTCATCAATGAGGAACGAAGTGAGTTTGTTCATATTAGCTTCGTTTTATTGTTCTTCTGGCATCCTCACCAGTTCTTCTATGCCAACGTTTAACGCGAGGGCGATTTCGATAAGAGTTTCCAGTGGTGGCTGGGTGGCATTTGTCACCCACTTGGAGATTGTTGCAGAATCACGATGGATGGTTTCTGCCAACCACTTGTTCGTCACCCACGGTTTACCAAAATCATCGTTCATATGGTTATGTTTCTTGTCCATACCTTATTTAGGGATATGTATGTGTGCAAAATTACTGATTTTTCATCTAAATCAAGAGAAATGCCCAAGAAATGATCGTGACATCAGCAATTTTATTGTCGAATTAGAAAATTCAAGGTGGATTAGGATACAAACAAAGACACTTCTCTGAAAAAGGAGTAGTACTTGCCAGAAAAGTATATCTCAAAACTGCTCAGCGATTTTTGATAAGCAACGTGAGTTCGACGAAATATTCAAGGTCTTGAACGTTTCTGCATATCTCTGATAAAAATCAAACTCTGTAAATGCAATTTCTTGCTGAATTTCGGATAAATGTCGTATAATGTCACCGCTTTCACTATGCCCCATGCTGTCGTTTATATATTTAAACTTATCTTTCGTGCCCTTCTGAAAGCAGACAAGATGGGCGACAGTTTTTGCCTCTCTATAAGGAGATGCAGCAGAGCTGCGTCATTGAGCTGAAGTACGCCAAGGGGTGCGAGCACCGTGAGCGAACAGACAAACAGAGAGCCTTTCCTCAGAAAATCAGTGACGCCTGTGGCTTATTTCGCAGAAAAATACTATTTTCGCGGCATGGATTAACCAGCAGTACCAAGGCCTATGACTACTTCTTCCCCCCGAAAGCGCATTCCCTACGGGATCATGGACTTCACCCGTATGAAGGGAGACAACTGTTATTACGTGGATAAGACCCGCTTCATCGAAGAGATAGAGCAGGCCAACAGCTACTTTTTCTATATCCGTCCTCGCCGCTTCGGCAAGAGCCTGACGCTCTCCATGCTGCGTCACTACTACGACATCAAGGAGGCCGACCGCTTCAAGGATTGGTACGAGGGGCTCTATATCTACGGCCATCCTACGCCCGAAAGGGGAAAGTATCTGGTGCTGAGTCTGAACTTCGCCCTGGTCAATGCCGACTTGGGAAGTTACCAGCAGGCTTTCGACGTCCATTGCTCCCTGCGCTTCAACTCCTTCTGTGACACGTATGCCGACCTGCTTCCCGAGGGAACCAAGGAGGGCATGAACCGACAGCAGGGGGCCGTAGCCCAACTGGACTTTCTCTGCGAAGCCTGCTTCAAGAAGGGCCTCTGGATCTACCTCTTCATTGACGAGTACGACCATTTTACCAACAAGATTCTCTCCAGCCCTGAGACGCTTGAGGCCTACAAGAGCGAGACGCATGGCACGGGCTACCTGCGCCTCTTCTTCGACACGGTCAAAGGCGGAACCGACCGGGGCATCCGCCGCTGCTTCATCACGGGTGTCAGCCCCGTAACGCTCGACGATGTGACCAGCGGATTCAATATCGGCACCAACTACAGCCTCTCGCCACAGTTCAACGAGATGACCGGCTTTACGGAAAGCGAGGTGAGGGCCATACTCGACTACTACGCTACGACCTGCGAGTTCCACCACACCACGGACGAGTTGATTGAGCTGATGAAGCCCTGGTACGACAACTACTGCTTTGCAGAGGAGTCCTACGGCCGCATCACGATGTACAACAGCTGTATGGTGCTTTACTTTATAGATAATTATGTCCACTACGGTGGACAGTTGCCCCGGCGTATGTTGGAGGACAATGTGCGCATCGACTACGAGAAGTTGCGTATGCTTATCCGCAAGGACAAGGAGTTTGCTCACGATGCCTCCATCATCCAGACGTTGGCCGAGCAGGGTTATGTCACGGGACAGTTGAGGCCCGGCTTCCCCGCCGAACAGGTCACCTCGCCCGACTGCTTCATCAGCCTGCTCTTCTACTTCGGCATGCTGACCATCGGAGGTGAGACACGAGGTAAGAACCGCTTTATCATCCCCAACCAGGTGGTGCGCGAGCAGCTCTTCAACTACCTGCTCGACACCTACGACGAGATAGACCTGCGATTTGAACGCGACAAGCAGAGCGATTTGGCGGCCGATATGGCCTTTGATGGCGAGTGGCAGCCCTACTTCAACTACATTGCCGAATGCCTCAGCCGCTTTGCCTCGCAGCGCGACCGTCAGAAGGGTGAGGCCTTCGTCCACGGCTTCTCCTTAGCCATGACCGCCCAGAACCCCTTCTACCGTCCCGTCTCCGAGATGGATACGCAGAGGGGTTATGCCGATCTCTTCCTCCATCCGCTGAAAGAGATCTACAAGGAGATGCAGCACAGCTACGTCATCGAGTTGAAGTATGCCAAGGGGCGCGAGCCTCGGGAGCGTGTAGAGCAGCTTCGTCAGGAAGCCATCGCTCAGGCCCAACGCTATGCCGCTACCGACACCGTGCAGCAGGCCATCGGTCACACTACGCTACACCGTATCGTTGTCGTATTTCATGGCATGGATATGGCCGTCTGCGAGGAGGTGTAACAGCGGCATCTGCATCACGGAAGACTATAACGACTGGATCAAGGTGGGCTTTGCCCT
>CAMGIP010000187.1 GCA_946056155.1 uncultured Mediterranea sp.
ACGCTGCAAAAATATGTGGAAAATCGGGAACTGCCAAAAAGCACTCAGAAAGTATAAAAACCAGAAAGTATTGAAGTCCAAGGTTTTGTCCTTAGTCAGCCATAGTAAATTATGGTTAGTTATAAGGCTCTAAATACAATAATAAATTGAAGCCTAAATTCAAATCAACCACAGCTCAATTCCAAACCATCATCTTCGCCTCCTCCGACATCCCGAATGTCGGAGACCATGACGGAGATGTGTCGAAGACGAAACTCACTGAGCGTCAGAAGAAAATCCTCAATCTCATCAATGAGTCTCCGACAATAACAGGTCGTGAAATGTCGGAAACATCCCCCAAAAAATGATTTTACTACCTTACTACCTTAACACCTTAACTCCTTACTTTCACTATGTTTTTGCCCACTCACCCGCTTCTTCCTTTTGAAATCCCTCCCTTCATTCAAAATTCACGCTCCTTCATTCAAAATTTCGCCTGCAATCCTCCCCTGTTCAACACGTCATTTTAATTTCCGTCGCGTCTGAAGCCACCACTCCCATAAAGTGGGGTTCCATGCGCAGGACCTCAGGCAGCGAGAGGCATCTGAGAACAGACAACGCTGCCTTAGGGTATAAAGCCCACGGGCAGCGTGGCCTGTTCTCAGCCTTAAAAATAGGGATGACGGCTATTGTTTCGGTGACAGGCGGAATTTGTGCAAGAGGTTTTGGCATCATTGTAGTTTCCTTATTTTTCTGTCTGCCGGTGGTATTTCGATTTTTTTTTCTACTTTTGCGTGCGAAAACCGAAGGTGAAACCTAACTATAAAAAAAATATCATGTACAAAGCCATTGTATGCTATTTCATCAGCCTGATGATTGCCTTCCCGTGGGAAGCTACGGCACAACAACATACATCACGTACCTTGGTTGACTCCATCCGAGCCCGCTTCCAACAGCTCCTCCTCCCGCAACCGCGGAGTCAGGCTTTGGGCGCTGCTACGGTAAAGCCACTGACCATGATGAGAGAGAAGCTGGATGAGCGTCTTCGTCGGTACGAACCGGGATTCTCCAACTCGGATCGCGTGGTGGTGGAGCTGCAGCAACGGGCACCGCTCAATCCTGCGCGATTAGATGCCTATCTGCGCAACTTGGACGACCAGGGACTCTGGAGAGACATCAACTACAAAGACAAAAAACGTTCGGGGTGGGAACCACGTCTGCACGCCGAACGCATCTTGGAGATGGTGAAGGCCTTTCACACCCTGGATACTCCCTATTTCCATAGTCCTGCCCTGGAGAACGCCATCCATCGTGCACTCCACTACTGGCTGACTTGCGGCTTGACCTGTGCCAACTGGTGGTACAACGAGATTGGTATCCCGCGCACCTTAGGCACTGCCATGCTGCTCTTTGACGCTAACCTCACGGAGGAAGAGCGGCAATTGGCCGTGGAGTTCATGAAGGTCTCCCACATTCGGATGACGGGGCAGAACAGGGTATGGTTGGCAGGCAACGTGATGATGCGTGCGTTGCTCGAGAACAATGAGGCTCTGCTCCGTGAGGCTCGTGACGTGATTGCGGCTGAGATCCGTACCGATGCGGCCGAGGGCATCAAGGCCGACTGGAGCTTCCATCAGCATGGGGCACAGCAGCAGTTTGGCAACTATGGGTTGGCCTATATCTGCACCATGAGTCTCTATTCGGGACTCTTTGCGGGCTCCTCCCTGCAGTTTACTCCCCAGCAGACACAGACACTGCTTCACCTTCTGAACGAGGGTTACCGCTGGATTATCTGGCGGGGAGAGATGGATATCAATGCCTTAGGACGTCAGTTCTTCCGCGATGCCCCGCTCCACAAAGGGTTGAGCTTGGGCTTTGCTGCGATGGAACTTGGACAGACCACTTGGCTGGAGGATTGCTTCGGCCAGGGGAGTATCCGTCCGGGACACAAACATTTCTTCTGTTCGGACTATACCCTCAGTCGCAGGGCCACTTGGATGGCTTCGTTGAAGATGTCGTCCCAGCGGGTCATCGGGGCCGAGTCGCTCAATGGAGACAACCTCGGCGGTTACTACGGAGGGGATGGTGCCCTCTTCATCTATCGTGATCTCGAACCCTACCGCCGCATCTATCCGCTGTGGGACTGGCGTCGGTTGCCGGGTGTTACGGCATACGCCCATCCGGGTGCTCCCATGCCTACACTCAACAGCCGTCGTCCCTTTACCAACGAATCCCCCCTGGTGGGCGGACTGAGCGATGGCCGTAACGGTATCAGTCTGATGCGGCTGGTTCGTGACGGACTGCAGGCCGATAAGTGCTGGCTTTTCCTCGACTCCGTAGTGGTATGCCTCGGTGCTGGTATCGCCTCTGACAGCACCTTGGAGGTGACCACCGCAGTGGAGCAGTGCCGACTGTTGGGTGAGGTGAAGCGTTTGGATTCACCGCAAGAGGCTCGCCTTTGGCACCACGGCATGGGGTATGTGATTCCCTGCAACAGCAAGCCTCTCCTCCCTAAAGGTAAGAAGGGTAAACCGGTGCAACGCAAGGGCGGGAAGAGTAACCGTTGCCTTGTGGAACGGCAGTTGGCAAAGGGTAGCTGGCATCAGGTGATGCAGCTCTATGACGATACGGAGGTGAAGGATTCGCTCTTCTCCATCACCCTCAACCACGGAGTAGCACCTCAGGAGGCTTCCTACCTCTACTTCCTGTTGCCCGACATCACACCCACAGCTCTCAAGCGGTGGGATGCTCGAAAAATCACGTTGCTACGCAATGACCGGAAGATACAGGCGCTCAGTCACGACGATGTGGTTTGGGTGGCAGTGAAGGAACCCGACACCTTGCTGTGGAGCGGTCGGGGTAAGAAGAGCACAGCTGTGGAGTTTATCTCCCCCGGCCTTTACCGCATCGAGTGGAGTGGGGGATCGGTTGGTCAGATCATGGCATGTGACCCCACCCGTCAGTTGGAGCATCTTCAGGTGAAAATAAACGGTAAGATAGTTACAATACCTAATATAGAATAATTCGAATGAAAAAATTTTTGTTTATGTCAGCATTGGTTATGGGCACCATGAGTGCCTGCACTGCCGCTTCAGACAAGGCGCAGAAGGTAGAAGAAAAAGCGGAGAAGGAGGTGATTTCGGATCATCAGATTCAGAGTGCCCCCTTTGTATGTGAGAACGAAGTGGAGTGGGAGTCTCTGGGTGAAGGCCTGAAACGTCAGATTCTCGGGTATGATGGCAAGATTATGATGGTGAAGATAGCGGCCGAGCAAGCCGGTCCCGTGGGTGTAGCTCATGCCCATCCCCATTCGCAGACCACCTTTGTATCCTCGGGTAAGTTTGAGTTCACCATCGGTGAAGAGAAGAGAGTGGTTACGGCCGGTGACGGTCTCTACATGGCTCCTGATGTGATGCACAGTTGCATCTGCATTGAGCCGGGAGTCATTGTAGATTGTTTTTCTCCGGTTCGGGAAGATTTTCTCAAGAAGTGACGCTTGACGTCATCTCCTCCAAGCTTTAGTATTTCACTCGAAAACATCTGTTCAAATGCAGGCGTTGTCATCGCCGTAACGCTAACGGCCAACTCGGACTTATTGAGCACTTTTCGTTTTCCCCTTTAGTGAGGCGTCTTTGTCAGCAGATGAAGGCGCCTCATTTTA
>CAMGIP010000188.1 GCA_946056155.1 uncultured Mediterranea sp.
CAAACAACGGTCTGACAACTGCGGATAATCATCAAGGTTGTAGATCCCTAAACTCCTCGACCACATCAAACCCTGGACAATGCGGCTTCTTCGGATCCAGGATACAATGACCTACAATCAGCGCCTTCGGATAACGCTTATGCAGATCTACCAACAGACTTCTCAACGCACGCTTCTGTGCTGGGGTTCGGGTATCGCAAGGAGTCTTGCCGTCAGTGGCAAGCCCACCCACATAAGCCACCCCAATGGAGTGCCGGTTATGGTTCTTGCAATGCGCCCCCACCATCTCCTCCGGCCGGCCCGGTTCAACGGTCCCATCCGTAGGAATCACGTAGTGGTAGCCACAGCCAATCCAGCCCAAGTCACGGTGCCCCCGGTCGATGTCCGCCATTCGAAGGGCACTGCCCGCCTTGTTGGCGGTGCAGTGCACAATAATCAGAGAGATCGTTCTCACAGCCTCAGAGTTGAGTGATGGCCCCACCGGCAGCGCCGGTAATCAACATCTCAATCAGGCGCACGATGTAGAGCGCGATACTTTTCCAGTTCTTCATACGCGTCGTTTTTAAATAGATAAACAATACAAGTTGCATACATCACGTTAAAGGTTCATCAGCGAGAAGGTTACATGCCCATATCCTCACCTCCGGTATCCCCACCCGTAGAGGGGCCACCACCCGGGTTGGTATTGTCCGTGCTACCGCTACCACCCGAAGGCGTGTTGTCAGGGTCCGAAGGCGACTCAGGTGAAGGAGAAGAGGCACTGCTGCGCAGAGCAGCCAAATCCACCACATCGGCACCCTCCTTCAGAGCCTTGATCGAAGCAGCCTGCACGGCACGGCTCGTCACGAGGTTAAACTCTGCCTTGTTGCGAAGGTTCTCAAAGTCTGCACCCGGAGTGAAGAGCAGGTTCACCACCTTAATGTTGTCGGCAGTAAACTCCTTCAGTGAGGGCGCCGGTTCGCAGGTAAGAGAGATGCTGAAGATACCCAGCTCGCCAAACTGTACCTTGAAGCCGTTGAGCAGTTGTTCCACCAAGCAGGAGCAAGTATCACTCACCACCCCCTTTACCGTACCGCGGGTAAACACTCCGTTGTGGTCCGAGATGTGCTTCACAAAATCATCGAAGCTCATCACCTTCGTCACCTGGTTCTTGGCATACGCCATTTCCACGCCTTTGTCGTCCAACGGACTTTTCCACATAAAAGTTGAATAGTTAATCATAAAGCTGCCCATTGTCGGTATGGGACTTGGTGCTTACGCTGGCAGTTCACAGCGCCCGACCGAGTTTGTTATTTCCGAACTGCAATGCAAAGGTACAACGTCAGGAAGCCTGAATCAATTCGGTGGAAAGTCGTTGAAAAAACATGGAAAAACGGTTGAATACCCATTGAAAAAATAGCATAAACCCTTAGTTTACCCTACAATTATGAGCGAAATAACCATCAATATCCATGGAGGCAACAACCAGATACTTCCTAATGCCACTCATGCCGAGCAGCATTTCCACTATCATGGTGCAGAGTCCTCCTCAGCCTCCCCATCGGAGACCAACCCATCCGCCAATGATGAGGATCGTCAGCGCCTCTCTATATATGTTAATAAGGAGGAACTTGACAAGTACATCAGCCTGCTGTCAACCTGCACCTCTGCCTCAGAAGTGGGCGAGGTGGTAGCCACCCTATGCGAGAACGAGCCCAAGATTGATTCCGACCGCATAGTCAAGGAGAGTTTCATCCGTATGCTCCTCCCTTTCATTCCCAACGTAGAGAAAGGCAAAGGCATAGACAACCTCCGCATCCAGATTGACAAAGCATGGACAGCCCGTAAAAAGGCATTGCGCAATCAGAAGTAAGTATGGCAGACGAACAGCAGATAGAGGTAAGCGGCGGCAACAACCAGCTGCTTCCCCATGCCACCCATGCCGAGCAGCACATTCACTACCATCAGGGTGAAGGAGCTGTTCAGGCAGCACCGCTCCCCAAGAGCGTGGTCATCCTTGGTGCAGGAGCTGATGCCGCAGCCGGCGTGCCCACCTCCTCTCGGCTCATACCCGGTATTGTGGATTGGTTGGAGAGCGACGAAGGCAAAGATATTGATGCCATCCTTCGCAAGCAGTTGAAGCGGCTCAAATTCCGCTTCGATGAATTTGTGGAGCGAGCCATTGACGGGCTGGCCAAAGATCTCGACCGAGAGCGTGAGGCCATCCGCACCAAGATTAGCGAAGAGCTGGAGCGCAATCTCCATCTTACCGACGAGCAGCGCAAGATGGGCCTCCTCATCGTGCGTATCTTCCAGAAGATTACCGAAGTCAAGAACGGAGCCGCCATAGACGAAGATACCGAAAACCTCATCCGTGAGGTCACTGGACTGGAGCCCACCGACTCCACCCTCATCGACTTCAACCGGCTCAGCTACACCGACACCTTCCGGAACGTCATCGTCCACATCCTCAAGCAGAGCCTCCACGATTCCGAGAGCCCCATCCTGCGACATGTCTATCACAACCTGCTCGACATCGAGCAGCTTATGGCCAAATACTTTTACGGTTTCTACACCAATAAGCAGTCATATATCAAGAGCTATCTCTACATCGCATGGATGCTATGGGCCTACCTCGTCCATTGCGAGCAGGCATCCTCCGATCCCCATCCCATCTGCAGCCAGTTGGCAGGCAGGGATGACATACTGGTGGTTACCTTCAACTACACCACCTACGCAGCAGAGGCCGCCCCGTCGGCCCTCTACTTCAACGGTACGCTGACCGACTACATCGATATTGAAAACAAGAACGACCTGCGTGTGGATAACCTCCGCGAGCTGGACCTCATGACCTTCTTCAGCGATCGACTGTCACAGGAGATGAGCCTTGAAGGCGAGCGTATCGCCATACCCATCCCCTCCTTCATGCCCCCGTTGAAGCTCAAGCCCGTGCTTTCCGACCGCTACATCTCCGTTTGGTACCGCACCTCCGAAGCCATACGCCAGGCAGAGCAAATCCTCGTTCTTGGTCACAGCATCCATGCAGCCGAAACCTTCTTCTGCGACATGGTGCGCAACAACCGTCAGGCCGAGATTATCCTCATCGACCGCGACATGGAGTCCGTAGCCCGCAACCTCTGTCGTACCCTCCAACTCTCCGAACACCGTTATACCCCGATGACCATCGAGGGTCATAATGCCCGCAAGTACGACAACCGCATCACCATCATTCAGGCCGACTTGGCCGACCTCGACCTCACCCCTATACTACTTACTTTTCAGAGAAGATATACTTCTCCGGCCAAGTAAGATATACTTCTCGGGCAAAGTAAGTATATCTTCTCTGAAAAAGGAACATCTTGTCCCCACGCAAGCAGGTGATGTTCCTGTCACTTATGCCGATACCACCCCATTGGAGCAAGACTTCGGCTTCAAACCCTCCACTCCGTTGAGGGAAGGCCTGAGGAAGTTTGCGGAGTGGTACCAAAAATATAAACAGAATGCATGAGCGCATTAATTATTTGATAATTATAAGGAACAAGTAATATATGAGCATTTTTAAAGACAAAGTCCTGTTGATTACAGGCGGTACGGGCAGTTTTGGTAATGCCGTGCTTCGTCGCTTCTTGGACAGCG
>CAMGIP010000189.1 GCA_946056155.1 uncultured Mediterranea sp.
GAGGAGTGTGTCATCAATCCGGTACGCTGCACCAAACCGGCACCGGAGGATATCACGGTGAATCTGGAGATTACTCCCTCCTTGGTAGAGAGCTACAACCAGGAGCACGGCACCTCATACACCCTGCTCAAGGGAGCTAAGCTGGAGAACAGCAGCCTCACCATCAAGAAGGGTGAATATATGTCGGAACAGTCACTCCGCGTGGTCTATACCGACATGAGCGAGTTCCAAAACGGTACGGAGAAGTATATCCTCCCCATCGCCATCTCCTCTATCCAGGGTGGCAACGGCCTCATCAGCGAGAATACCAGCAAGGTATTCCTTACCTTCACCTCGGAGTATAAGGCAAACCACGTGGGCTTCTCACGCAAGCTTTATACCGAGCAGCTGACCTTCAAGTCTTCTGGCTTCACCAATGCCATGGAAGAACTACAAATCTCCCAACCGGTCATCACCGAATGGCTTGCTGATTCAGAGATTAAGGTGAATGTTGCCATTGACTACGATAAGTTGGAATTGTACAATGGCTTGAACGGCACCAACTACCAGCGCATGCCCGTCGAGGTGAGCCTCTCTCACGAGTCACTGACCATTGCTCAAGGTAGCAGCTTCCCCACTGAGGCTTTTGCACTGAAGTTTGCCGATGCCATGGCCGGACTGCCATTGGAAGAGGCCAACTACATGGTTCCGCTGGTGCTGACTGCCGTGAATGGCGAAGGCGCCGAGATGGACGAAGATGCCAAGGTATTCTATGTGGCCTTCAACTGCATCTCCCAGCCGTTTGCCATGGAAACCGGTAGTACTGCAGGTACACGCATCAAAGATTATAGCACCTGGGGCATCACGGTGAATGGATCAGCTAACAGCGATTATGGATCTTGGTCTATACTCTTCTCAGGCTACCCCGTAGATTACTGGAGCACAGGTGAGGAGATGATTATCGACTTCGGTAGCGAGAAGAACCTCTGGTTCATCCAAATTGGTACTTCGTATGGAGCCAATTACTCATACAGCAACATGAAGGTTGAAACCAGCGTGGATGGAGTAGAATACGAGGGTGACAATGTAGAGGTAACACCGGGTAACGCTATCCGCATCAAGATTATGGAACCGAGAGCCATCAGATACCTCCGCTTGACACCGACAAACAACCCGAACGGATATGATGGTTATCCAAGTGGCTTGAGATTCTACGTAGCCAATTGATTTTTCAATAGGTATAGATAAGACGGTTAGGCGTGTTTCGATACCGTCCGACAGATAAACATGGAACAAAAAGGGATGGGGATGCCTTGCATGGCCTCATCCCTTTTATTCTTTGTACGTCTCAATACGCTCATCTTTACCTCTTCATCTTCTTCACCTATATCTCAATCTCATCACTCTCATCTCTCCTCGTTACCCTCAATCGTTAATTAGCTATAAAAGATACTCCTCATGGTCAGTAGTTTAGAGGGTACGATTGTATTTTAATAAAACCAAAAACCATTTATACCCATTTATCTGCGTATGAAAAACCTACTCAACCCACTCTCAACCCTGAAGGCTATTTGCGCCTTGACCGGGGCTATGCTGCTCTCGGTCGGTTGCACTGCTCCCACTTCGGAGAACGCTGACTATGCCTCTTTCGTCAATCCGTTTATCGGAACGGGCGGACACGGACATACCTTTCCGGGCGCCACAGTGCCCAACGGCATGATTCAACCCAGTCCCGACACCCGCATCTACCAATGGGATGCCTGCTCGGGCTACTACGATGCCGACTCTACCATCAACGGATTCAGCCACACCCACCTCAGCGGTACCGGATGCGGCGACTATGGCGACGTGTTGCTGATGCCTACCGTAGGCGAACAGCATATTGAAAGCATGGGGAGCAGGAGCCAGCAGATGGCCTATAACTCTCCCTTCAAGAAGAGCTCCGAAGTGGCTACTCCGGGTTACTATAGCGTATTCCTCGACCGCTATGGCGTAAAGGCCGAACTGACGGCAACTCCCCGTGCGGCTCTCCACCGATATACCTTCCCCAAAAGCGATGAGTCGGGATTCATCCTCGACTTGGACTATAGCCTGCAACGGCAGAAGAACTTCGACATGAACATCGAGGTGGTGAGCGATACAGAAATCCGTGGCAGCAAAAAGACCAAAGGATGGGCCTGGAACCAGGTAATCCACTTCTATGCCCGCTTCTCTAAGCCGTTTGCCTATACATTGGTAACTGAACCGATGGCACTCGACGAGGGTGGCGAACTGCTCCCCACGGCCAAGGCGCTGCTCCACTTCTCTACCAACGAAAACGAACAGGTGCTGGTGAAGATCGGTATCTCAGCAGTGGATGCTGAGGGTGCCAAACGCAACGTGGAGAACGACCTGACCGACTGGAACTTTGACCGGGTGAAGGCTGAGGCACGCCAGGATTGGAACCGCTACCTGAGCAAGATTGACATCACCACCAAGGAACACGACCAGCGCACCATCTTCTACTCGGCGCTCTACCACACGGGCATGCAGCCTAATCTCTTTACCGATGCCGACGGGCGCTACTTGGGCATGGATCGCCAGATACACCAGGGCGACGTGAACCAGCCCAACTATACCATCTTCTCCATCTGGGACACCTTCCGTGCCTACCATCCGCTGATGACCATCATCGACCCCTCACTCAACAGCGCCTTTATCCGCTCGCTGCTGCTCAAAGCTCGCGAAGGCGGTGTGTTGCCTATGTGGGAACTGGCCGGCAACTATACCGCCACGATGATCGGTTACCATGCCGTCTCTCTCTTGGCTGATGCTTACGCCAAGGGTGACCGCAGCTTCAATCTGGAAGAGGCTTACCGCGCCTCACGTCGCATTGCCGAATATGATACTACGGGTATCTGTGCTCCCAAACCCTTTGTGGAGGGACTGATGCCGCCTGCCAAATATTGGAAGAACAAGATTGGCTATGTGCCTTGCGACAAGGACAACGAGGCAGTAGCCAAGGCTTTGGAATATGCCTATAACGACTGGTGCATTGCGCAACTGGCTCAGGCAGCCGGTGACGAAGAGGGTTACGAGAAGTACATGGCCTTTGCCAAGGGCTACACCACCTACTTCGACCCCTCGGTACGCTTCATGCGCGGTTTGGACAGCAAGGGATGCTGGCGCGAGCCCTTCAATCCCCGCTCTTCGAACCACCGCAATGACGACTACTGTGAGGGTACAGCATGGCAGTGGACCTGGTTCGTGCCTCACGATGTGGAGGGTCTGGTGCAGCTGATGGGTGGCCGTGAAGCCTTCATCTCAAAGCTCGATTCGCTCTTTACCGCAGACTCCTCACTCGAAGGCGATTTGGTTTCGGCCGACATCTCCGGACTCATCGGTCAGTATGCCCACGGCAACGAACCCAGTCATCACATTGCTCACCTCTACAACTACGTTGGTCAGCCCTGGCGCACGCAGGAGATTGTGGATGAGGTGCTCTACACCCTCTACAGCAA
>CAMGIP010000190.1 GCA_946056155.1 uncultured Mediterranea sp.
CCTACGGCTCCAGCTGTACTTCTCCTCGCCGGCAAAGGTGAGCAGCTTCACCTCCAGCCGACCGCTCACCGGCTTCAGACGGTCGCTGACCAGCACCACCTTCAGCTCCTCACCCTCCTGAACGGGAGAGATCAGCAGATCGTCCAGCGCCTTGCGGGTGAAGTAGTGCTGTGCCTTCCAGCGTCCGTAGTAGTCACGGCTGGACCACGAAGCCACCGGCCAGCAGTCGTTGTGCTGCCAGACCAGGGTGCCCATGTTGTAGGGCTTCATCCGGCGGTGCGCCTCCATGGCCGTCTTGATGGCATCCCCCTGAAGCACATGGTTCATATAGAGGAAGGTCGGGAAGTCGTGCGGCTTCTTGTACTCGCTGAGCAGATAGCTCTCGATGAGTCCGTTGGCATGATCGCCACCCCGCTGGTGAGCCATCATCACCTCCGAACGGATGTCCCAATCCTTGGGGTCGGGAGCGTAACGCTTCACGGAGGCGAACTCGGGGAACGACTGGAAACCATATTCGCTGAAGAAGCGCGACTTCTCCACGTTGTATTCACTGATGGGCTTCTTGCCGTGCCACACCTCCCAGTAGTGGCGGTCGCCATCGGTCTTGCCCGAGGGCTTTCCCTCAAAGGCAAAGGGCGATGAGGGCCAGTAGAAGGTGCCGGGGGCATATTGTTCCACCACCTCAGGCAGTGTGACGTGATACTGCTGGAGGTACTGCTGCCAGATTTTCTCGGCATAGGCCGGATTCTTGGCCTCCATCCTCCGTTTCCATCCCCAGGAGAGCCAGGCATCCTGACACTCGTTGTTGCCGCACCAGAGGGCGATGCAGGCATGGTTGCGGAGCCGCTTCACGTTGTCGATGGCCTCCTGACGGATGCTTTCCAAGAGGGCTCCCTCAGCGGGATACATGCTACAGGCAAACATGAAGTCCTGCCAGATGAGTATGCCCATCTCGTCGCAGAGGTCGTAGAAGAGGTCACTTTCGTAGATGCCGCCTCCCCAGATGCGGAGCATGTTCATGTTCACCTCCTTGGCATCGAGCAGGGTCTGCCGGTAGCGTTCGGGGGTGACGCGCGTAAGGAAATTGTCCTGAGGGATGTAGTTGGCCCCCTTGGCAAAGAGAGGTTGGCCATTGAGTTCCACGTAGAAGGTGCGTCCGTGGACATCGGGTTCGCGGACGATGCGGAGCGAGCGCACGCCAATCTTCAGCGTCTGTGCATCGAGGAGCTGATTCTCATGGCGCACCTCGGCACGGAAGGTATAGCGGTAGGGTTCACCCAGTCCGTTGGTCCACCAGAGTCGAGGGTTGCGCAGGAAGAAGTCGAGGTCAATGGTCTGACTTCCCGGTTGCAGATTGACCTTGCGTGTGGCGAGCGTCTTGCCCGAGCCCTCATCGATGATAGCCACCGTAACCCCTTGGAGCAGTTTGTCAGCCTGCAGTTCCAGATGTCCTTCCAGCTTGGCCAGCCTGCGGTCCACCTGTTTCTGCTCGATGAAGAGATCGCTGATGCGCGAATTGCTCCATCCCCTCAGCAGGACAGGACGCCAGATGCCCGAGGTGACGAGCCGCGGTCCCCAGTCCCAGCCGTAGTGGTAGCCCGCCTTACGGGCAAAGACGCTGATTTTCTTGTCCAAGAGTCCGCCGTTCTCCGACTGGTCGTTGCTCGCCTCATACTGGAAAGGCAGCGCATCCCACTTGGGCACATCGACCTTGACCGGCGAGTGGAAATAGACCCGAAGGATATTCTCTCCTTTCGGCTTCACCAGCTCCTTTACAGGCACGCTCCATCGGCGAAACATGTTGTCCGCCTTGAGGATGCAGCTATCGTTGAGATAGACATCCGCATAGGTATCAAGCCCCTCGAACAGCAGTTCCAGATTCTCCTGACCAGCCATCTCACCGTCCAGGCAGAAAGAGGTCTCGTAGAGCCAATCCTCTTTGTCAATCCACTGGAGTCCCCTTTCGTTGAGACGGAAGAAAGGGTCTTCGATGATACCGTTGTCCAACAGGTCGGTATGTACCACCCCCGGCACCTTAGCCGGATACCAGTTGGTCAGCCTCACCTGTTTGAACCGCCAGCCCTCATGAAGGGTCTTGCACAAAGTGCCTCCTGCTTGCATAGAAATGGCACAACACATTGCAACCAGAGCTGTCATCAGTCTTATGTTTTTCATGATTTTTCTGTTATCTTAAGTTATTGGAGTGATTACTGACCTACAAGCTGTAATTTGCCGAAGCCGCCTTGCGATACTCCTCCAAGAGTCGGGTCATCGTCTCCTGAACCGAAGCCATCGGTTGCCCTTTGAGCAGGCTCACCACCTGTCCTATCTCCAGTTCACCCTCGTCCAGGTCCCCCTCAAAGATACCCTTCTTCGCCCTACCCTTGCCTAAGAGTTCGCGCAGTTGCGTTTCATCAGCCCCAGCCGCCTCGGCAGCCTCCACCTCAGCGCGGAACTTGTTCTTCACCAAGCGAGTGGGAGCCAGTTTCTTGAGCAGCAGTCGGGTGTCACCCTCCTCCAGTTGGAGGCAGAGCCGTTTGAACTCCTCATGTGCCGAGCTCTCCTGAGTCAAGGCAAAGAGCGATCCGATCTGCACGCCATCAGCCCCCAGCGCCTGTACGGCAAAGATAGCCTCACCCGTGGCGATACCCCCGGCCGCCATCAGCGGCAGCTTGGTGACCCTCCGCACAGCCGGAATCAGACAGAGCGTCGTCGTCTCCTCCCGTCCGTTGTGTCCTCCAGCCTCAAAGCCCTCGGCCACCAGCGCATCCACTCCCGCCTCCTCAGCCTTTTGGGCAAATTTGGAAGAAGAGACCACATGCGCCACCTTGACCCCATGTTCGTGGAGCCAACCCGTCCATTTCTTGGGCGAACCCGCCGAAGTGAAGACAATCTTCACCCCCTCATCCACAATCAGCTGCATCACCTCATCAATCTGCGGGTACATCAGCGGCAGATTCACGCCGAAAGGTTTCGAAGTAGCCTCCTTCGTCTTGCGGATATGCTCGCGCAACGTCTCCGGGTGCATAGATCCGGCTCCCAGCAGTCCCAAACCGCCCGCATTACTCACCGCAGCCGCCAGTCTCCAGCCGCTGCACCACACCATTCCCCCCTGTACGATGGGGTATTGTATTCCAAACAGGTCACAAATTGCATTCATCTTGGTTCGATTTAATTCTTTTGCAGGCAAATTTAGATAAAATCTCCGAGATTCTACACCGGCAATATCAAGAAAAGTTTCCATATGGGGTGAAAACATAGTGAAAGTAAGAAGTTAAGGTGGTAAGGTATTAAGGTTTTATGGCTGTAAAATTTATGGCCATAAAATTTCATGCATTGGCGGCAAGGTAGCATTATGGTGAAACCCTAATGAACCTTATCCACATACTTTAGGGATAGTCATTTAATTCATCTCAATTGAGTTAACCGGCAGAGTTTCCTCT
>CAMGIP010000191.1 GCA_946056155.1 uncultured Mediterranea sp.
AACCGCTCGGGCATCCTCACATTTGGAAAATGGAGCTTCAAGTAGGATTCGAACCACGTTCTCAGGATTTTCAGTACTTATAAGCCATCATAAAGGCTTGCCGTACAAAAAAACAAAGCCGTTTGAACATTAAAAAAGAGCGACTGAAGCCGCCCTTGCGATTAACAAAAGGGGCTTACTTGCCCTTCTTCTTAGATGTCTTAGCCTCTGGAGTTGGAGTTTCCTCCTTCTCGGTTGGCTCGTAGAACTTGTTAGCTACAAGGACAACTCTGTTGTGCTTAACGGGATTTCTGCATCCTTACCTACGAAACCTGTTACTCCGAAAGTGTTCTCTGTCAACAGAAGCAAAGGGAAGACTTTTTAAGCCTTCCCTTTGCGTTCCTTGAGTGATTCGCTTGGGGCTCGAACCCAAGACCCCAACATTAAAAGTGTTGTGCTCTACCTGCTGAGCTAGCGAATCAATCCTTGTTTGCCGTTTTAGCGGGTGCAAAGGTAGGAACATTATTCCTATCTTACAAGAGTTTTCGCACTTTTTATCGTACATTTTCAAGAATCGAACTTTTGTGTTATATTTGCAACCGCAAATCATCCCTCCGCCGCCGCAGCGCGGCAGGATTCTGCCGAATGAAGTGCTTACCCTATTCTTATATATAATGTATGGCAACAGTTGACGATAAAAAGATTATCTTTTCCATGGTGGGACTCAACAAGATTATCCCACAAAACAACAAACAGGTACTGAAGGATATCTATCTCTCCTTCTTCTACGGTGCCAAAATTGGTATCATCGGTCTGAACGGTGCCGGTAAATCTACCCTGCTGAAGATTATCGCCGGATTGGACAAATCCTATCAGGGCGAGGTGGTCTTCTCACCGGGATATAGTGTGGGCTATCTGGCTCAGGAACCCTACCTCGACCCAGAGAAAACGGTCAAGGAGTGTGTGATGGAGGGGGTGCAACCCATTGTGGATGCACTGAATGAGTACGAGGAGATCAACCAGAAGTTCGGGTTGCCCGAGTATTACGAGGATGCCGACAAGATGGACAAGCTCTTTACCCGACAGGCTGAACTGCAGGATATCATCGATGCTACGGATGCCTGGAATCTCGACAGCACCCTGGAGCGGGCTATGGATGCGTTGCGCTGTCCGCCTGAGGAGCAATCGGTGAAGTATCTCTCGGGTGGTGAACGGCGACGTGTGGCTCTCTGCCGTCTGCTGTTGCAGAAGCCGGACGTGTTGCTGCTCGACGAGCCTACCAACCATTTGGATGCGGAGAGTATCGACTGGCTGGAACAGCACCTGCAGCAGTATGAGGGTACGGTGATTGCCGTGACGCACGACCGCTACTTCCTCGACCATGTGGCCGGATGGATTTTGGAACTGGACCGCGGAGAGGGTATCCCCTGGAAGGGCAACTACTCCAGCTGGCTCGACCAGAAGACGAAGCGGATGGAGATGGAGGAGAAGACGGCCAGCAAGAGACGCAAGACGCTGGAACGTGAGCTGGAGTGGGTACGTATGGCACCCAAGGCAAGACAAGCTAAGGGTAAAGCGCGTCTGAACTCCTACGATAAACTGCTTAATGAGGATGTGAAGGAGAAGGAAGAGAAGCTGGAAATCTTCATCCCCAATGGTCCGCGCTTGGGAAATAAGGTGATAGAGGCGAAGCATGTGGCCAAGTCGTTCGGTGATAAACTGCTCTTCGACGACCTCAACTTCATGCTTCCGCCCAACGGCATTGTGGGCATCATCGGTCCCAACGGAGCTGGTAAGACCACCCTCTTCCGCTTGATTATGGGCTTGGAGAAGGTCGATAAGGGAGAGTTTGAGGTGGGCGAGACGGTGAAACTGGCCTATGTGGATCAGCAGCACAAGGATATCGACCCGGAGAAGACGGTCTATCAAGTCATCTCCGGCGGCAACGAGCTTATCCGCATGGGCGGCCGCGACATCAATGCCCGAGCCTATCTGAGTCGCTTCAATTTCACAGGTGCTGACCAAGAGAAGAAGTGCGGTGTGCTCTCTGGTGGTGAGCGCAACCGTCTGCATCTGGCCCTCTGTCTGAAGGAAGAGGGCAACGTGTTGCTGCTCGACGAGCCTACCAACGACATCGACGTCAATACGTTGCGTGCCTTGGAGGAGGGTCTGGAAGATTTTGCCGGCTGTGCCGTGGTCATCAGCCACGACCGCTGGTTCCTCGATCGCATCTGTACCCATATCCTGGCCTTTGAGGGTGACTCCAACGTCTTCTTCTTCCAGGGCTCCTACTCGGAATATGAGGAGAACAAGCTCAAGCGGTTGGGGCGTGAGGAGCCCAAGCGGGTACGCTACCGCAAGCTCACCAATGACTGATTGGGACATTCAGGAGCGGGAATCGGTGAGGCGAATTCTCCACCTGACAGGCAGGCATACTGCACCTGCTGAATAGTAGGTATCTCTGGCAGAGGTTTCATCAGCACTAAAAAGAGGCCTTTGTTGTCATTGGGAACTTTCAACAGCACAGCTGAGCTATTTGTTGAAACGATAAGTAAGCCCATCGGTAGGTCATTCTATCGGTGGGCTTACTTTATTGTTGCTCTTTACACATTTACTCTTTCCCTTTGCCGTTTATCTCCATTTGCTACTTTCTCTACTTCGCAGTGAAGGCTTGCAGCAGATTATCCTCTTTCCCCCTGTTGCAAATGCGCCGATGCATACGATAGGTCAATAGATTTGATAATCGTGTATTTTTATTCATAAACGATTCATATTTAGGTGATTAATGGCGGTTCACGTGGAGCGGTAGGCTCCTGGATGCTCCCTCCTTATCTCTTTCGCTCTGCCCATCTGCACGCTGAAAGTGAAAAATGTAGTATAAAAGTAATAACTTAATTCAAAAATTTGATTATATTTGCGTCACGAAATCAATTCATTACAAATTAATTAACACTTATTTTTAACAAAAGACAGAATTATGAGAAAACATCTGATTCAATTTCTGTTGTTTGCAGTGATGTCGGTATGGAGTGCCGTTGTCGTTGCACAGACTACAGTGAGAGGCCAGCTTGTCGATGGTGAGACGGGCGAACCTTTGGTAGGCGCTGCCGTCATGGTGGATGGTACTTCACAAGGCTCAGTGACCGACATCGATGGCTATTTCAAGCAGAGCGTGGGCAAGAACGCTGTGCTGGTCTTCAAGTATGTAGGTTACAAGGACCTGAAGAAGAAGGTGGAAGCTAATGGCCGTCAGCAGGTGAACCTTGGTAAGGTGGCCTTGCAGGCCGATGCCGTGATGCTGAAGGACGTAGTCATCACCTCTTCCGTAGCTGTGGCTCGCAAGACGCCTGTGGCTCTCTCTACCGTTGATCCCGTCTTCATCGAAGAGAAGCTCGGTACGCAGGAATTCCCTGAGATATTGAAATCCACTCCGGGTGTT
>CAMGIP010000192.1 GCA_946056155.1 uncultured Mediterranea sp.
CACGACTCCCAAAGGGTGCTGTATAGTTGTGATTTCTTGATTGCCATGATGAATAGGTTGGGGATGTTAATTTCTTATTGCTATGATATACATGTTCTGCAGTTCCTCGTCAGTGAGCATGGGGAACCGCTTGCGCAGGTCTTTCTTGAAGAGCACACCGTGGGCACTACTTCGGTCTATTTGTCGGTGGAATCTTCCTCTACCATTCGTTTTGGCAGAGTGGGCGGAATGTATTACCTTTGTCGGGTCAATCACGATAAACCCAAAACGTCTTTACATAAGATAAACTGCACCTCAGCACTACAAAAAAAGCAAGCTTTCTTTTGGCAGTGCATTCGGTTTGTATTATCTTTGTGGCACGTTCAATAATAATCATGAAAAAGCTATGCGCAAGAATTTTTATTCATTCTTTTGTTTTGTGGCCATCATGGCCTGTTGTGCCTGCTCCTCGGACGAAGGCTCCTTGGACAAAGAGGCACCGGTACTCTCTGGCGAGAACAGCATCCTCTCGCTGCAACTAAGGTCTAACCTCAACCGTGGAGTCATCAGCCAAGATTATGAGGCGACTATCGACGGTACGGACATCAGTATCTTTATCCCTCTCGTGACCCAACTCAAAGAACTGGTGGTGACCTTCACCCTGAGCGGCGGCACCGTGACCGTGGATGGCGTAAAGCAGGAGAGTGGGGTGACGAAAAATGACTTCTCACAACCCCGCACCTACGTGGTCACGGCCGAAAATGGAGAGAAACAGAGCTACACGGTGGATATCCATAACACCCGTCTGCCGATTGTCTATATCCAGACTCCGGACGGAAAGGCTATCACCAGCAAGGAGGAGTGGATGGAAAACACTACCCTCCGCATCGTACTACCCGATGGCACGCTGGATCTCTTTACCGAGACGGCCTCCATACGCGGACGGGGCAACTCTACCTGGAACTATCCGAAGAAACCCTACGCCATCAAGCTTTCGGAGAAACAGCCGGTGCTGGGCATGCCCAAGCACAAGCGCTGGGTGCTGCTGGCCAACTGGATGGACCGCACCCTCATCCGCAACCATGTAGCCTTTGAGGTGGCTCGGCGCACCTCCATGGCCTGGACCCCGAACGGACAGTTTGTGGAGGTGGTGCTGAACGGACGGCACGACGGCAACTACTACCTCTGCGAGCAGATCCGGGTGGATAAGAACCGGGTGAACGTCAGCGAGCTGAAGAGCGATGATACCTCGGACGAGGCCATCACGGGAGGCTACCTGATGGAGCTGGATGTGAACTACGATGAGGTGAACAAGTTCAAGTCGGCATACTTCGGTTTGCCTTACCAGTTCAAGTCGCCCGATGAGGATGTGCTCAACAGCCAGCAGAAGCAGTACATGCAGGACTACGTGGCCAAACTGGAGTCGCTGCTCAAGGATGAGAACGAACTGGCCAAAAGTTCCTACATGGGGCTCATCGATGTCACCTCCTTCATCGACTTCTGGCTCATCCAGGAGGTGGTGGGCAATGGCGAACCCAACCACCCGAAGAGCTGCTACATGCACAAGGAGAGGGGCGGTCTGCTCACGGCCGGTCCGGTGTGGGACTTCGACTACGGCACCTACCGCTCCACCACATCCGGCACGTTCCGCTGCAACAAGAGCCTCTACTACGGACAACTGTTCAAGGATCCCCAGTTCGTGGCCAAGCTGAAGGAGCGTTGGGCCGTGCTCTATCCCAAGTTTCAGGGCATACCCGAGTATATCGATGGCGAGTCGGCCAAGCTGAAGCTCTCCGACCAGCTCAACAGCAAGTTGTGGCCCATCGACAGGGTGGTGAACTTGGACGAATCGTTCACCTACGAGGAGGCCATCCGCTCCATGAAGGAGTGCTTCAACACCAAGCTGCAGTATATGGACGAGAAAATCAAGGCGATGTAAACGGGTAATATTCATTATTCATTATAGAATTATTAATTAGGATGTAAAGTTTGAGGTGCAAATATTGAATATCCTAATTCTGAATTTCATGTCGGTAATTGTCGCGCTGTAAGCGCAGGTTGCCCTCAACAACAAGCACTTCAAAGAACTCAGCATGAGGCACCACAAAGCTCGTATGCCACAGCATGGGACAAGAAGATGGATGGGTGCATGATGCACGGTTGTGCGTTCATAGTTGCAGCGGCCACCATAATCTTCTTCATTTGGTGTCTTTGCTGAAATGGTATTCAAATTGGTAGGTGCATTGGCAAGAGCCTTGCATGACAATCGCTCTACGGAGCATACGGTTAAAGAACTATTGTCTGCTGAAGGAATAGCCTTCTGCATTGTAGAAAAGGTGGATAAGGCTTCCGTTGATGGATATTCCTACATTGAAGATGGCACACCGTATATCATATTGACTAGGAGATACGACCGCATAGACAATTTCGCTTTTGCACTGATGCACGAGGTCGGACACATCTATCAGCATTATCTTGATGGTAGCCGAAGCGACTGTAAGCTCAGTATCCCGGATTATGACAATGAGAGTGCAGAAGAAAAAGAAGCCAATACCTTTGCTGCCAATGCCCTCATTCCTAACGAAGAATGGAGGAATGGCCCGAAGGTAAGGGTAAACCCAACGATGATACAGCGTAAATATACCCAATGGGCTATAGAGAAAGGTCTGAATAAGTGGATCGTATTAGGCAGAATATCTTACGAGACTGGAATGTACAAGTTCCGCTCTGACGAAAGCAGAAGAATCGGTTAGAATATCGAACATAGGAATATAGACATCAGCCTAACCAATAGCATCAGCCCTTCCTTATTGGAAGGGCTTTTTTGTGCCCTGCGAGTTTGATTTATGAACTTTCTGATGAGGAAGAAACGAACAGCAGTGGAATGGCAAGAAACAGATGAAAACATCATCATTTGGTGCAAAAATGGCTCAAATGCATTGAAATTGCATATCAAATCTGCACTTTTTCGCTAAAACATGCCTGTTTTTCATCTATTATCATTATCTTTGCACTGTTTTCATTGGTAGTGATAATCGTGCAAATATGATAAAAATGAACAAGGCAGTTATTATAGCAGGCAAGACTATTCCGATGCGGCTTAAGAATCGGAGTGAACTGAAAGGTGTGTTTACCGATGCACTGCTTATGTTTTCGTTCTATGACATAGAGTATATGGGAGTTCAGTTTGTCGTTTTGGAAAGCAAAACGTCTGCACACCTCACACCCGTACAATGCAAGAAGTTGACATCAAACCTGTCTGCGGTCTTGGGGAAGCCATGCGTGA
>CAMGIP010000193.1 GCA_946056155.1 uncultured Mediterranea sp.
TCTGAAGCTGTCCTTCCAGCGGCTGCTGCTTCAGCTGAAGGCTTTGCGATTTGTCTGAACGGTCTGTTTGAGATGCTCTGTGTGATATTGTTCTTTCCGTTGTTGGTTTGGATGGGAGCTTCCGGCCGCACCACCGATGCCTTCTCCACCCGCTGTTGCCGCGAATTGGGTCAGCTCTCCTATCCCCTCTATATGATTCATTATCCGCTGATGTACCTCTTCTATGCCTGGCTCATCCGTGAGCAGCGATATACGCTGGGCGATACCTGGCAGGTGGTGGTGCCGCTCTACTTGGGCATTCTCCTTTTGGCCTATATCTGCCTCAAGTGCTACGAGCTGCCTGTACGTCGCTGGCTCTCCCGCCGCTGAATCTCCTGCTGCTACTGAATTCCCCTGCTGCTGAATCCCCAGCTGCCGTTGCAGAAATGTTCCCCGACAGAAGCCGCTGAATCCTCCGACAGAAGCTGCTGAATTCTCCCTCCCCGTTGCAAGGATTTCTGCTTTGTGGCGAGGAAAATGGGGATTTTTCCCACTGTGAGGAAGTTTTTGCACCTATATCTTCGTAATCTCTCCGATTTGCATTACTTTTGCAAAGCCATACCGGCCTTTGAGTGCCGGAGAGTATTCACGTAAAATAGCTAACTGCATGACTATAAAGGAATTTTTCTCGTTCAAGCACAACGCCCTTCTTTGGGGGAATCTTATTGCCATGGTCGTTGTGGCCGTGGTTCTGGTCTTTGTTGCCCTCAAGGGGGTGGATGCCTATACCCATCACGGCGAGGCCGTCCGCGTGCCCGATGTCAAGGGACTGGCCGTAGATGATGCATTGCACATCCTTGCCCGTCAGGATTTGCAGGTGCAGATTTCCGACTCCACCTACGTTAAGACCATGCCAGCTGGCTGTGTGCTCGACTGTACCCCCGTGGCCGGACAGAGCGTGAAGCGCGGACGCATGATCTATCTGACTATCAATACCGAGAGCATACCCCTGCGCGAAGTGCCCGATGTGGCCGACAACAGCTCCCTCCGTCAGGCCGAGGCCAGTCTGCTGGCTGCCGGATTCCGTCTCGACAGCGTAGAGGTGGTAAGCGGTGAGCTCGACTGGGTCTATGGAGTGAAGTACCAGGGACGCCTCCTCCGAATGCACGAGAAGGTGCCCGTAGGCTCCCTGCTCCAGCTGATGGTAGGCTACGGAGGCGAACTGCCTTCCGACAGCGATTCCCTCTCCATCAGTCAGCCCGTGCAGCCGATACCCGCCGGAGATGATGATAAGGAAGAAGGATGGTTCGAATAATCTCTTCGGAGAAGTCAAACGATACGGATAGAGAGCCATGGAGAAAAAGGAGACAATGAGTACGCATCAAGCGGAGCCCGATGCACGGCAGACGGTTGCCCTGTCAGACGCTGCTGGCACATCTGCGGAGGATACGCTGAAGGGGATGGAAGAGCTCGATGCAATAGACGACCTAGAGGGAGGCGACGATATAGAGCCCGTGGGCGATGAGGCCCAGCTCTACGAACATTTCCGCGTGGTGGTCGATAAAGGACAGGTGATGATGCGGGTCGATAAGTACCTCTTCGACCGCCTGACCAATGCCTCGCGAAACCGCATCCAAAAGGCCGCCGAGGCTGGATTCGTCATGGCCAACGGCAAACCGGTGAAGAGCAGCTACAAGGTCAAGCCCATGGATGTCATCACCGTGATGATGGACCGCCCGAGGTATGAAAATGAAGTTATCCCCGAAGATATTCCCATCGAGATTGTCTATGAGGACGACTACCTGATGGTGGTCAACAAGCCCGCTGGACTGGTGGTGCATCCTGGCCACGGCAACTACCGCGGCACCCTGGTCAACGCCATAGCCTGGCACATGAAGGACAATCCCCGCTACGATGCCAACGACCCCCATGTAGGACTGGTGCACCGCATCGACAAGGACACCTCCGGTCTGCTCGTTGTGGCCAAGACCCCCGATGCCAAGACCCACCTGGGCAACCAGTTCTTCCACAAGACCACCCGCCGCCGCTACCGTGCCCTGGTGTGGGGCAATGTGGAGCAGGACGAAGGCACCGTGACCGGCGACATCGGGCGCAACCCCAAGGACCGCATGCAGATGACCGTCCTGCCCGACGGTGAAGGCAAACATGCCGTCACCCACTACCGCGTCCTGGAGCGGCTCGGCTACGTCACCCTTGTGGAGTGCATCTTAGAGACCGGACGCACCCACCAGATCCGCGTGCACATGAAGCACATCGGCCACATCCTCTTCAACGACGAGCGGTATGGTGGCCACGAGATATTGAAAGGAACCCATTTTGCCAAATACAAACAATTTGTAAACCACTGCTTCGACATCTGCCCCCGTCAGGCCCTCCATGCCATGACGCTGGGTTTCCGTCACCCGGTCACCGGAGAGGAGATGGACTTCTCAGCCCCCCTGCCGGCCGACATGACCGCCCTCATCGAGCGATGGCGGAGCTACATCAGTAACAGAGGAGATACGGTATGAAACGTACTATTGCTATTGTAGGAGGTGGAGATACCTCCGAATATCAGGTGTCACTGCGCAGTGCGCAAGGCATCTACTCATTTATCGACAAGGAAAAATACAACCTCTATATCGTGCAGATGCACGGTCAGGACTGGCACGTCTGTCTGCCCGACGGCACCACCGCCCCCATCGACCGCAACGATTTCAGCTTCTGCACCGCTGACGGCAGCAAGGTCACCTTCGACTTTGCCTACATCACCATCCACGGCACCCCCGGTGAGGACGGACGTCTGCAGGGCTACTTCGACATGCTCCGCATCCCTTACTCCTGCTGCGGCGTACTGGCCGCCTCGCTCACCTACAACAAGTTTGCCTGCATCCAGTACCTGCGGGCCTTCGGTGTGCGCGTGGCCGACTCCATCCTCTTGCGCAAGGGGCAGTTTATCCCCGATGAGGAGGTGGTGAGCAAGATAGGTCTGCCCTGCTTCATCAAGCCCAGTCTGGGCGGCAGCAGCTTCGGCGTGACCAAGGTGAAGACGTCAGAGCAGATACAGCCCGCCATAGCCAAAGCCTTCGGTGAGGCCGAAGAGGTGATGATCGAGTCCTTCATGCCCGGCACGGAGGTCACCTGCGGATGCTACCGCACCCGCGGGAAGAGCGTGGTCTTCCCCATCACCGAGGTGGTGACCGGCAACGAATTCTTCGACTACGATGCCAAGTACAACGGCCAGGTCCAGGAGATTACCCCTGCCCG
>CAMGIP010000194.1 GCA_946056155.1 uncultured Mediterranea sp.
CGATGCCATTGAATGAGAGGATCTCTACCTTATAGACATAAGTTACCTTGAAACCAGTGATGGTGCTGTTGGCCTGACCAGGCAGTGTAACCTTCTGCTTCTTCTCAGTCAGACCATAGCTCTTGCCTAAGTACTTGGCAGCAGCTGCCAGCCAGAGTTGACCATCGGTAGCAGCCTTGGTATAATTTTTATCTTTTTCGATGTTGGAATCGAAACCAGAGAAGTAGGGAACTTCAGCCTGATAGGCGTCTCCAACAGCCTGATTTGAAACCTCGACGGGAGCAACTACCTCGACCGTACCCTCACCATCATCGTTAAGAGACGGCGTAACGTCAACAGCATCTTTGCTAAGACCAGGGATGGCAGCTACGGAGCTCTTGATCTCCTCTACCAACTGATCCTTCTGGTTCAGGGCGGCATTCGTCACATCCTGAGTAATTTCGGGTTTCGGGTCGGGCTCTGTAGCAGCATCGCTGGGAGTCAGCAGGGCGAAATCCACCGTGAAGAGGTTCTGAGACTTGTCAGATGGAAGGATAGTCTGTGTTCTCACGCTCTTGATGTAGCCATCCATATCTGCCACAATTGTATATGTGCCTGCATTCTTCAAATCATCAGTCAGGTAGTAACCATTCTCATTCACATTCACAGCTGTACCATTTACCGTAACCTTGGCCTGCAATGGCTTACCGGTAGAGGCTTCAATAACATTACCCTGGATGTAATAAGCGGGTACGATGGCAGGTTCTTCGGGCTTCACATCCACTTCTTCTTTCTCATAGCAGCTGGTCAAGCTACCCACTGCCAACAAGGCCAGCGCCAATTTTGCACTCAGGCCACTGAAAATACTTTTCATTTTCATCTTCATCTAAAATTAAAAATTTAACAATTCTGATTTTATAAAATATGAGTTTAGACTATTCTCTTTCAAAAAGTTGTCATCCGGACTCGTACGGTACCTTTGTCCATAACGAGAGTCGTTGCCGGCATTGTACCGGATGCCAAATTCACCGCCTACTACTCGGGGGATATATCCCTTGCGTTTCTGCTTGTATGGCGGCAAGGCTATCTGGAAGGCAAAACCTCCGTTCAGGCCTTGACTGGCCGCATCCTTCTTGTCCATCACCTTAACGGCATAGAAGCCGATGGAGGAGTAGCGGAAGTGGCGGTACATCTCTACCCCGATGGCATGATCACTGGCGAGGAACCGCTCTCCTTTGAGTGAGAACTGGGTATTGTACTTCGTCCAGTAGTAGTGTATCCCAACGTGTCCGTTGGTGGCCCACTGTTTGCCGTGGCTGTATGCCCAGTTCTCCCAGTAGCCGCGACAGGTATATCCTAAACGCGCGGTGAGCCAAAAATGTTCATCAGGCAATACATACTTGGCCTGCAACTCAAATCCGGCACGCTGGTCTTCGTATATGCCAGCTATACCCTTGAGGAAGATGCGACCAGGCAATCTGATGCTCTGTGAGAGTGTAACGTAACCCGGGCGGATATCGTTGTAGAGCCTTCCGTAGTTGTCGTTCACTACAGGAAAGATGACCTGTCCCGTGAACTTCATTCCCCTCCAGAGGGATACCTCTATGGCTGGGGAGAGGTTGAGGACTATATCATACATCTTGGAGAGCTTATAGTTCTGGAACATAAACCTCGGATAGAGGACGATATCTACCTTGAAGAGCGACGAGTTGGTCTTAGCCACCTTCCGCACCTTTTTCCAGGCTCCGTCCAATTCGTAGCTTACCTCCCAATCTTGCCGACGGACTGTAGCTGCACTGTCTGTAGGATTTGCGGTCAGCGGAGTATAGCTAAGTGAAATCTGAGGCACATTATTCTCCAGTACGATAATCCGGCAGTTCTTGCCCTTGGGGAGTCCCTCCTGTTGGATGGCATCTACAGCCTTGCCTATACCTACTCCCTGCAAGCGCCATGCGCTGTTCTGAAGGACATAGACTCTCTCGCCTTCATCCTCCGTAAAAGCTACATTCTCAAAGCCCATCCCAGCCAGCCTCTTCACCATCTCTTCACCTGATTGAGCTACGGCTTGGCTTGCGCTGAGCATGAAAATCCAAAATAGCATCACACAGAGGCTGATTTCGGCTTTTTTCAGTTCTTTTTTGGGGACTCCGCTATATCTCATTAGGCTGTTAGTACGTTATTTTAGTTAGGCATTCTTGGCGGCAAAGTTAGATACTTTTTTCTTCTCCGCCAAACTTATGGGTAAAAATGTTGTATATTCGTCTGATTTACTGCAAATCTTATCTTTCCTGAAGCCTGCTAAAGCGATGATGGGGAGAGGGGAACATCCTGCCATTGGGCATGGTGCCATTCGACTACGGAGGTAAATCCGGCCTTGCGAAGAGCTTCCAATGCCTCTGCGCGTCCGTTGCTCAGCAGGTCGGGATAGTGAGCGTCGCTGTTGACCATCACCCGTGCGCCGAGTTGGTGGAGATAGCCAAAATAGCGTGCGTTGGGGAAGAATGTGCCGGCGGTATGGTAGGCCTTGGTGTTCACCTCTACCACGTAGCCTAACTCTACGATGCGGGCAAAGTAGCTGCGGACCAGGGCATCATACCAAGGCTGGTCGAGCAGGTCAGGTAGTAGGGTGGAGGCGTTGTAGTGCATCTTATCGGGATGGCCTACGATATCGAATCCTCCCTTTTCCAGCATGCACGTCAATTGGTGGTAATAGAGGCGTACCACCTGCTCCACATCGCCATGGAAATGGCGATGGACTATCTGATGGTAGCTCTCTGGGGGACAGTCGATATCCACCCACTGGCCCTGCTCATTGGGAAGGAGGTGGACCGAACCGATACGGAAATCCAGCGGTAATTGCTGGAAGCACGCTTTGGAGGCGTTGCTCTCATCACCGAGGTAGTCAATCTCCAGGCCGATGCAGAGCTCTAACACTCCGGCATAACGCTGCTTCATCCGCCGGAACTCGTTGAGGTAGTCTTCCATACGGTCCCACTCCATGGTCCATGCGGTGGAGAAGGGGAGTGGTGCATGGGAGGAGAAGCCGCATGAACTATACCCTTCGGCTATGGCGAAGCGCAAAAAGTCGTTCATGTCTGCACGCCCGTCGCAGAAGAGGCTGTGGCAATGGTAATTGGTCTTGTTCGGCATTTACTATGTCAATGTATAATGTACAATGTATAATGTATAATTGAGTTGGCGAGAGTCTTTTCCGTTGACGACTCCCTTTCCAACAGGCAG
>CAMGIP010000195.1 GCA_946056155.1 uncultured Mediterranea sp.
TTTTGCCCAAAGATACGCTATTTTTAAAATATCTCCTTACTTTTGTAGCACAAAAGCAGTACACCTTTTCATTAAGGATTAAAAAAATGAAAATGAAGTACTGTTTGTGTAAAAAATAAGAGCAAATACAGAACAATCGAAGGAAAAGTACTATATTTGCCCCAAGTGATGAATACCGAGAAACACTAAAATTTTATTATAAGATTATGGAAGTTAAAAAATCGCCTAAAGCAGACTTGGAGAACAAAAAATCCACGTGGCTGCTTGTCGGTTACGTCATCGTGCTGAGCTTCATGTTCGTGGCGTTCGAATGGACAAAACGCGACATTAAGATTGACACAAGCCAGGCAGTAGCTGACCTTGTAATTGAAGAGGAAATGATTCCTATTACGGAACAACCGGAGCAAGCTCCTCCTCCCCCTCCTCCCGTAGCTCCTCCTCCCGTAGCAGAGACGCTGACCATCGTGGAAGATGACGTTGACGTTGAAGAGACCGATATCCAGTCTTCAGAAGACGTAGGTCAGAAGGTAGAGGTGAAGTATCAGCCGCAGGGTGTGGAAGAAGAAGAGCCTGAAGAACAGACTATCTTCGAAGTGGTAGAAAACATGCCCGAATTCCCTGATGGTGGTCTTCCTGGACTGATGAGATATCTCTCCAAGAATATCAAGTATCCTACCATCTCTCAGGAACAAGGTACTCAGGGTCGTGTGACGGTACAGTTCGTGGTAAACAAGGACGGTAGTATCGTAGATGCCAAGGTTATCCGTGGTGTGGACCCCTACCTGGACAAGGAAGCTATCCGCGTGATCAGCGGTATGCCGAAATGGAAACCCGGTATGCAGCGTGGTAAACCCGTACGTGTAAAATATACCGTGCCCGTGATGTTCAGACTGCAGTAATTCATCATATTACATTACGCAAGAGGCTGCTTTCTACAAGCAGCCTCTTTTTTTATTGTATCCTCCTTATTGTATTATGACTATGTATTCAGCTAACCAATTGTCGCAACTTGTCAACGACTATATCGAGAAACTTGATTTTGCCCGTGCGCCTTACGGCCTCTATGACCCTATCACCTACGTCCTCTCTCCCGGGGGCAAGCGTATCCGTCCTGTACTGATGCTGATGGCCTACAACCTCTACCGATCGGATGTGGAAACCATTCTCAATCCGGCCGCTGCCATAGAGATGTATCATAACTATACCCTACTCCATGATGACCTGATGGACCGTGCAGACGTTCGTCGCGGAAAGGCTACGGTTCACAAAAAATGGAACGAGAATACGGCTATCCTCTCTGGTGACGCTATGCTGGTGCTGGCCTATCAGCTGATGGCCAAGGTGCCTGAGGAGCGGCTCAACCCGGTAATTACTCTTTTCAGCCAGACCGCATTGGAAATCTGTGAAGGACAGCAGTTGGATATGGAGTTTGAGCAGCGTGCAGATGTGAAGGAGGAGGAGTATGTTGAGATGATCCGCCTCAAGACCTCCGTGCTCCTTGCCGCCTCCCTCAAGATAGGTGCCCTGTTGGGCGGTGCACCCGTTGCTGATGCCGACCGCCTCTACCATTTCGGCATGAACCTTGGTGTAGCTTTCCAGCTCAAGGATGACTGGTTGGACGTTTTCGGTGATCCTGCCGTCTTTGGAAAAAAGATTGGAGGAGATATTCTCTGCAACAAGAAAACCTATATGCTCATTCAAGCCATGCAGCGGGCAGAAGGGGCGCAACGCGATGAACTCTTTCGCTGGTTGAGTGCAGAACAACCCAATCCAGAGGAGAAGATAGCTGCCGTTACCTATATATATAAGGAGACCGGTGTCAAGGAACTCTGCGAAGAGCAGATAGAACGATATACCCGTTTGGGATTGGAGAGCTTGGATCAGGTCGGCCTGCCCGAGGAGGTGAAGCAGCCACTGCGCCACTTGATGGAGGGGCTGATTGACCGTAAGTCCTGACTTGTCACCCGTATTCATTTTTTATATATTGAACAGCAACGATGCAGTTTATCGATACCCATTCCCATCTTTTCCTGGAAGAGTTTCAAGAAGATCTCCCCGAGGTGATGAACCGTGCCCGTGAAGCAGGAGTCAGTCATATCTTCATGCCCAATATAGACGCCACCACCATCGCTCCCTTGCTTCAGGTATGTGACGCCTATCCCGGTTATTGCTATCCCATGATGGGCCTTCATCCCACTTCGGTAGATGCCCATTGGGAGCAGCAGCTGGAGGAAATCAAGAAGGAGCTCTTTTCCGGTCGCCCCTATGTGGCCATCGGTGAGATAGGCATGGACCTCTATTGGGATGCCACCTACCTGGAAGAGCAGAAAAAGGTGTTCCTTATCCAGGTGCAGTGGGCTTTGGAGCGCCAGCTTCCCATTGTGATTCATTGCCGCGAAGCCTTTTCCTATATATATGAGTTACTCCTTCCCTATCGTGATACCCCTCTCTGCGGAATCTTCCACAGCTTTTCAGGTACAGCCGATGAGGCCAGGATGCTTTTGTCCTTTCCCAACTTCTTATTAGGTATTAATGGAATATTAACATTTAAGAAGTCCACTTTGCCTGATGTTGTGGCTCAGGTTCCGCTTGAACGAATCGTATTGGAGACCGATTCCCCCTACCTGGCCCCCGTCCCTCACCGTGGCCGGCGCAACGAAAGTGCTTTCGTGAAATCTACGCTGCTTCGTCTTTCAGAAGTCTATGCACTTGCTCCTGAAAAGGTGGCCGAAATCACCTCGAAAAACGCGCTAAAAGTGTTTGGAATGCTCAAATAAGTTTGTAGAGGTTTTAAAGTTTATTAATTTCGGGATTTTGGCGAAGATTAAACGCCTCGAAAGAATAGTAAGAACGAAAAAAAGAATACATTTGTAGCTGAAAACGCGGCAGGTCT
>CAMGIP010000196.1 GCA_946056155.1 uncultured Mediterranea sp.
TATTGCACATCGCAAACGCACACTGCATATTGCATAACTGCATAACGCATACTGCGTATTGCATAATGCAAACGTATAACGCATAACGCACACTGCATACCGCAAACGTATAACGCTTATGGCCTATAATACAATCCTTTTCGATTTTGACTATACCCTGGCCGACTCTTCTCGGGGTATAGTCCTCTGTTTCCGTCATGTACTCACGCAATGGGGCTTTGACGAGGTGAGCGACGAGGAGATTAAGCGGACCATCGGCAAGAGTCTGGAGGAGTCGTTCTCCCTGCTGACCGGCATCACCGATGCGGAGGAGATAGCTCGGATGAAGCGGGAGTATGTGCTTCATGCCAACGAGTGTATGACGGTCAATACTCACCTCTTCCCCGAGGTGAAGGAGGCGTTGTATCGGCTCAAGGCTCAGGGAATACGTTTGGGCATCCTCTCTACAAAATACCGATACCGCATACTGGAGTTTGTGGAGAAGGAGTTTACTGGAGAAGAATCTCGCAAGGAGCCTCTTTTTGAAGGGACAGCTTCCGCCAAGGAGATTTCGGAGCGGGGGAGTGACGCTCTTTCCGAAGGGACAGTTCTCGCAAAGGAGATCTCGGGGAAGGAGAGTGGTATTTCCTTTTTTGATTTGATTGTGGGCGGAGAGGATGTGAAGCATCTCAAACCCCATCCCGAGGGGTTGCTCATGGCCATTGAACAGCTTCAGGCTGACCCCGCGAAAACCTTGTATGTAGGGGATAGTACGGTGGATGCGGCTACCGCGCAGGCGGCCGGCATCGACTTTGCTGGTATGTTGCATGGGGTCACTCCACGCGAGGAACTGGAGGCCTATCCTCATGTGGCTGTTTTCAGCTCCTTGGATGAGTTGCTCCCACTGGTACAGCCCCTCTTGCCGACTCCTGATGTGGAGGAGACGAAATGGGTGGCCTGGTGGAAACTGCCTATCCTCTATCTGATGGGTGGGCTGGCTTGGGATGAACTGGTTCAGGGGAGACTCATGGAGTTTCCCGTTTGGCTCCTCCTCTTTTTTGTCACGCTCTGGTGGACCTTCCGCGACCGGCGCATACTTCCGCTACCAATGCATAGAAAGATGATGCAGCGGCTGCTGCCTTTCCGGAGGTGGATGCGGCTGTTCCATATCCGTGTAGCCCGAGGCAAACGTATCGCTCCGCGCGAGACAGGAGAGACTGTCTGTAAGTGTTGCGGGGAGATTTACGTGGGCAACTTCTGTCCCCGTTGCGGACAGACCTACCAGACTTTACGCTACCGGCTGAGCAATGCACTGGCCAATATTGCCGGCGGCTTCTTCAACATTGACAGCGGTTTTTCCCGTACCTTGATTGAATTGCTTTACCGTCCGGGTCACTTAATCCGCGAGTTTATCAACGGCAAACGTGCCATCTATTTCCGTCCCTTCCAGATGCTCTTCATCATGGCTGCCCTCTACATCATGGCGGTGCAGCTGGTTGACCCGGAGGCCTTCCTGCGTCAGCAGAAGGAGGAACAGATGGCTAAGGTGGATTGGAGGGAGGCCAAACGGGCTATGGAAGAGGAGATTGAGCAGAATGAGGATTCCGCCAGTAGGGCGGTGCAGTGGCGGATATTGAATGCCATCGACAGTAAATATCGGCAGCAACTGAATTCTTCAGAGAGCGCACAAACTGCTACGGAGGGGAAAGAAGGTACAGCTTCAGGGGCTGCAAAGGCTGCTGCGGAGGAGAAGGTAGGTGCGACTTCAGGGGCTGCAAAGGTTACTGCGGAGGGGAAAGAAAGTACAACTTCGGGGGTTGCAGAGGAGAAGTACGGGAGGGAGGAGACGAAACCTAAAGAGGGGCTTCGGCGCTATTTGGACGAGGACGCTGTGAGCGACTGGTTTGCACGGTTTGTTGAGAGTCACCCCTTTGTGAAGCGCATCGTGGATTTGCTCAAGGGGTGGTTTCATGGGAATAAGGCCTTTCTGGTGATTTTCACTCTTCCCTTGGTGGCGCTGGCTGCCCGCTTTACCTTCCGAAAGAAGCAGTTCCGGCCGAGATACAATACCACCGAGCATCTTTTCATTCAGGCGTTCATAGCCTGTCAGCTGTTGCTGTTCAGCATCCTGGTGTTGCTGTTGCGGGGTAAGGCTCATGTGGGCGACCTCTATGAACTCTCCATCCCCAGCATTTTTCTGCTCTACTGTTTCGACTACAAGCAACTCTACCGTTGCAACTGGTGGACCATCTTCTGGCGCATCACCAAAATGATGCTTTATGGCTCCTTCCTCCTACTCCTTTTGGCTATTCTCGTGGCTACCTTCATCGGAGTCTTCACCTTCGGTCTCGCTGATGAATAAAAAAGAGTGAAAAAGTTTGGTGGTAAAAATAAAAAAGAGTACTTTTGTGCCCGATTATTCCGTAACGGGTTCAATCAAGTGTAAGCTAAGAGATTAGTGACCACCCGGCGGAGCTAACTTATTCACATTTATACATTAATGTACGCAATTGTAGAAATTAATGGCCAGCAGTTCAAGGCAGAAGCTGGCAAGAAGCTGTTCGTTCACCACATGCAGAATGCAGAAGCTGGCGCAACAGTAGAGTTTGAAAAGGTACTTTTGGTTGACAATGACGGCCAGATTACTGTAGGTGCTCCCACAGTAGAAGGTGCTAAGGTGGTTTGCGAAGTAGCTTCAGCCCTCGTTAAGGGTGACAAAGTGCTGGTTTTCCACAAGAAGAGAAGAAAAGGTTATCGCAAGCTCAACGGTCACCGTCAGCAGTTCACAGAGTTGACAATCAAAGAAGTAGTTGCTTAATCATTAAAAAACAGTAAGAAGAAATGGCACATAAAAAAGGTGTCGGTAGTTCTAAGAACGG
>CAMGIP010000197.1 GCA_946056155.1 uncultured Mediterranea sp.
TATCAAGACCTGGAATTGGTAGATCTGGTCGATACGCATGTTTACGACTATATCGATGGAAAGGCGAAGTTGCAATACCAGTTGGATGGAAAGAATACATGGTATGACTCCAATTTTGACTATCGGGATGGATATACAGCCCCTTTTACCACAGTGACTGAGCGACTGAATGATGAGGTCTATAATATCCAGCATGTGATGGACAAATATGGTAACCGAATGACAAAGGCACGTGGACTGACTTGGCGCATCAACGTAAAGCCTGGTGATCGTATAGGCTTCTATCTGAAAATGGAGGGACAACAAAATAGGGCTCAGCGCGAGTTGGATGTGAAAAAGGGGTTGCCATCGGGTAGATTGCCTAACCCGATGTATGAGACGAACTGGTCAGCTAAAACGTTGAATATAGATGGCAAACACCGTAGCATATTGATTCAAGAAGAAGGCTACACCATCATGGGTATGGAGGATGCTTCCTCCTCGGGAGATTTTGATTGCAATGATGTGCTTTTTGGTGTGCATGCGGAGATGGAGAGTGAGATGCCTATTATTATCAGTCCAGAGATTGATGTACTGCTGCCGGCTACGGGACCTCAGCTGTGGACCATTGCTTACGAGGATTTGTGGCGGGAGGCAGACTTTGACTTCAATGATGCTGTTATCCAATTGAAGCCGGATTATGAGAACGAAGTATGTGCTGTGACGGTGATGGCGGCTGGCTCGACGGCCAAGATGCATCTCCATTATGACGGTCCCGATGGGGATCAAGATTTGGGAGAGATCCATGAACTGTTCGGCCGGAAGGCAGATACGAAGGTCAATACCACCTCTGCCTATCCCCCGGTGCCTTTCGTAGAGTTAGGTACTGTGAAATGGCTTAAAGACTACACGATGACGGAAGATGCGAAGCGGTTTTACATCGCAGTGCAACGCGGTACCTGTGAAGATTGTAGCGAACTGCTTACCCTTCCTTATGAGCCAGGGCTCCTTCCTCAAGCGATTCTCGTGGCGGGTAGTTGGAACTGGCCGAAGGAGAGCACACCGATTAGTGAGGCCTATCGCTCTTTTCCACCTTGGGCCATGGATATGACCAATACCACCTTTTGGGATTGGTATCTCTCTCCGCAACCCAATACCTACGTAAATAGTCAGCAATGAGCAAAGCGTCGCGCACCCATAAGTCTGTGTTGAATGCCAAGGTGAACTTGCTGTTCTACCTGTTGGCGCTCTTTGTCTCCTTTTTCTCCCGGAAGATCTTCTTGGAGCATTTGGGGGCAGACTTTATCGGGTTGACAGGGACGCTTCAGAACATTCTGGGGTTCCTCAACTTGGCCGAGTTGGGTGTGGGAGCCTCCGTCAGCTATGCACTTTACAAGCCTATCGCTGAGGGTAATCGGGAGGAGATTAATCAGATTGTCTCCGTTTTCGGTTGCCTCTATCGGTATATCGGTAGTTTTGTATTAGGGACTGCCCTGTTGGTCAGTGCCTTTTTGCCACTCATCTTTCAACATACGGTTTTTGAGTTAGGCATCATCTATTTTGCCTTTGGATCCTTTTTGGCCTCCTCGTTGATAGGCTACTTCATCAATTACCGCTCGATTCTCCTCTATGCCGATCAGAAGAACTATGTGGTAACCGCCTATTTCCAGACAGCGACCCTTGTCAAGACCTTTGTGCAAATGGCCTCTGTCTATTACATCGGTAATCTGTATCTCTGGGTAGCGGTAGAGTTGGGGTTTGGTATCATCCATGCCCTTATTTTGAATTGGAAGATTCGGCAGACCTATCCTTGGTTGGCGGCACATGCGACTGTGGGCAAGCAGGTGCGCCATCAGTATCCGGAGATTGTGCGGAAGACCAAGCAGGTATTTGTACATAAAATCAAGGATTTCCTGTTGCAACAGAGCGATCAGATTCTGATTTTCGCCTTTGTCTCGCTGAAAATGGTGGCCTACTATGGCAACTACACGATGGTCATAACCCGTATTACTATGCTTTTCAGTACGATGATGGGTGGCATCGTGGCGGGTGTGGGCAACCTGATTGCCGAAGGCGATGGGCAGAAGATTTATCGGGTCTTTTGGGAAATGCTCTTTGTGCACTATTTGGTGGCCGGTATCGTCGTTTTTGCGGTCTATCAAGGTATTCAACCTTTCATCTGTTTGTGGTTGGGTGAGGAGTATCTGCTCAGTTCCACTATCCTCCTCTTGTTATTAGTAAATTCCTTTATCATGCTCTCTCGTGGAGCGGTTGATCTGTTTAATACAGGCTATGGTAACTATCACGACACTTGGTCGGCATGGGTAGAGGGAGCCATCAATATCTCCGTTACACTCATCACCTGTTATCTCTGGGGACTTCCCGGAGTCTTGATCGGAAAGATAGCCAGTATCCTTCCCATCATTGTCATCTGGAAGCCACTGTTCTTGTATCGAGCCGGTTTCAAGCGGTCGATAGGGCATTATTGGAAAAATGTAGGCTTGACTTTGGCCTGTTTTGCCTGCTCCTTCGTGGTTGCTTCTGGCTGTGCCCGTTTACTTCCGCTCAATCCCTATCACAATTTCGTGGAGTGGGTGGGCTATTGCCTGATCCTCACCGCTCTCTTCTCCCTCCTTTATCTCAGCAGCCTTCTCCTATTGACTGAAGGGGCCAGAGACATGTTACGGCGGGTACTCAGACGATGAAAATAGCCGATAGCATAGCGAAAACAATGTTTTTTCTTACTTTTCAAAGAAGATATACTTCATCGGCCAAGTAAGTATATCTTCTC
>CAMGIP010000198.1 GCA_946056155.1 uncultured Mediterranea sp.
ATAACAGAAAACAGATATGGACATAGATTTTACTCAATTTCCCTCTCCATGTTATATCATGGAGGAAGAGTTGCTCCGTAAGAACCTGCAACTCATCCGTGGCGTGGCCCAAGATGCCGATGTGGAGATTATCCTCGCCTTCAAGTCGTTCGCCCTCTGGCGCTCGTTTCCCATCTTCAGGGAGTATATCGATCACTCTACAGCCAGTTCCCCCTACGAGGCCAGGTTAGCCTTGGAGGAGTTTGGCAGTAGGGCCCACACCTACTCTCCGGCCTATACGGAGGAGGACTTCCCAGAAATCTTGCGGTGCAGCAGCCACATCACCTTCAACTCGCTCTCCCAGTACGAGCGCTTCTACCCGTTGGTGGCCGCTTCTGGCGAACCCATCTCTTGCGGACTGCGCATCAATCCCGAATATTCCGAGGTGGAGACCTTGCTCTATAATCCTTGTGCTCCCGGAACCCGCTTTGGGGTGATGGCCGAGCAGCTGCCTGAGCAGTTGCCTGTCGGCATTGAAGGGTTTCATTGCCACTGCCATTGCGAATCCTCATCGTATGAGCTGGAGCGTACGCTGCAACACATCGAGGCCCGCTTTGCGCCCTGGTTCTCCCAAATCCAATGGCTCAACCTGGGTGGCGGCCACCTCATGACGCGCAAGGATTATGATACCCGTCATCTTGTCTCCCTGTTGCAAGGGCTGCACCAGCGCTATCCCCACCTGCGCATCATCCTTGAGCCAGGTTCAGCCTTTGCTTGGCAGACCGGTGTACTGGCCTCCAAGGTGGTGGATGTGGTGGAGAATCGCGGCATACGTACGGCTATCCTCAATGTCAGCTTCACCTGCCACATGCCCGACTGCTTGGAGATGCCTTACCAACCCGAGGTACGCGGTGCCCGCAAGGGCGAGGAGGGCCCCTTTGTCTATCGCCTGGGTGGCAACTCCTGTCTGAGCGGTGACTTTATGGGGATGTGGAGCTTTGACCACGAACTGCAGGTAGGGGAGCAGATCGTCTTCGAAGATATGATTCACTACACCACCGTCAAGACCAATATGTTCAACGGCATACACCATCCGGCACTGGCCATGTGGAGCAAAGAGGGAAAAGCTGAGATTTTCAAGCAATTTTCTTACGAAGATTATCGCAACAGAATGAGCTGATGTTCAGACAGATAACCAGCTCACTGAAAAATTATAGAAAAAATGGTGCAAAAAAAGTTGTTCAAACGCTTGCAGGTTTAAATAAAATGCGTACCTTTGCACTCGCAATCGCGGAAATAGCTCAGTTGGTAGAGCATAACCTTGCCAAGGTTAGGGTCGCGAGTTCGAGTCTCGTTTTCCGCTCTTGCAGCGATAGATTGCAAACCCAATGCCCAGGTGGCGGAATTGGTAGACGCGCACGTTTCAGGTGCGTGTGTCGAGAGGCATGCAGGTTCGAGTCCTGTTCTGGGCACAAGGGAAAGCATGGTTCTATGATTTATTGATGAATGGAGAGATGGCGGAATTGGTAGACGCGCTACTTTGAGGGGGTAGTGACAATTATGTCGTGGGAGTTCGAGTCTCCTTCTCTTCACTCTTTCGTCAGCATGCTGATGGGTTTGCGGAAATAGCTCAGTTGGTAGAGCATAACCTTGCCAAGGTTAGGGTCGCGAGTTCGAGTCTCGTTTTCCGCTCACAGTATGAATTTACTACTTGAAGAAAGAAGATGAATGCCCAAGTGGCGGAATTGGTAGACGCGCACGTTTCAGGTGCGTGTGCCGCGAGGCGTGCAGGTTCGAGTCCTGTTTTGGGCACCATGTGTTATCGGGTGGTTTAGGTCACTCATATCGGAACATCTTCTTTTTCTTGCGGAAATAGCTCAGTTGGTAGAGCATAACCTTGCCAAGGTTAGGGTCGCGAGTTCGAGTCTCGTTTTCCGCTCCTCTTTTTGTTATGGCCTGCATGAGCAGGCTTTTTTTATGTCCGTACGTGAGCGCCTTATGTAGCCCGTTCTACCGGAGACAGGGGGCGGTGAGCGTATGGGATGAACTTGGATTTATAGCATACAGAAGTGATGGAAAAACCGAATCATCTGAAGGCGGTGCTGTTTGATATGGACGGCGTGCTCTTCAACTCTATGCCCTACCACTCCATTGCGTGGCACGAGGTGATGGAAAGTCATGGATTGCATCTCAGTCGCGAGGAGGCCTTTCTGCATGAAGGGCGTACGGGGGCTTCTACCATTAATATAGTCTATCAGCGTCAGTTCGGATGCGAAGCTGACCCTGAACTCATCCGGCAGCTGTATGAAGAGAAGTGTCAGGCTTTTGCCCGCTTTCCTGAGCCGGAGGTGATGCCGGGTGCGGCTGACCTGCTCCGTAAGGTGAAGGAGTCCGGCCTGCAGCCTGTGCTGGTGACGGGCTCGGGACAGCATACGCTTTTCAACCGGCTGGACCATAGCTTTCCGGGTATTTTCGACCGGGAACACATGGTGACTGCCTATGATGTGAAGTATGGAAAGCCTCATCCTGAGCCCTACCTGATGGGTTTGCAGAAGGCGGGCGTAAAGGCCGATGAGGCTGTGGTGGTCGAGAATGCACCGTTGGGTGTACAGGCCGGTGTGGCCGCTGGCATCTTTACGGTGGCGGTCAATACGGGTCCCATTGCCGACCAGGTGCTGCTCGATGCAGGGGCTGACCTGCTCCTTCCCTCTATGCAGGCACTTTGCGACCGGTGGGAGCAGCTCTTCTAATCCCGTTCTTCTCTGCAG
>CAMGIP010000199.1 GCA_946056155.1 uncultured Mediterranea sp.
GAAGTTTTTGCTTGTCTTGAAATGCAGCACTAAGGTAAGTGAAAATCTGACATGGAAAAATTCTGGGCAATATTTTGTTGTTTCAGGAACTTAAAAAGAATTTAAAACTAAAGTGCTGCGGAATTTAGGTATTTGCAGGGAGATGAATGAAAAGTCTCATGCCAATATAAACTGACTGTATGAAAAACATCCGGAACAAAAGAAAATATGTCATTGTGGGTGGCGTGGCCGGAGGAGCTACGGCTGCCGCACGAATCAGACGGCTGACCGAAGAGGCCGACATCGTATTGCTGGAGAAAGGCGAGTATATCTCTTATGCCAACTGTGGGTTGCCCTACTATATCGGTGGGGTGATTGAGGAGCGCGACCGCTTGTTCGTGCAGACTCCGGAGGCATTCTCGCGGCGTTTCCATATCGATGTCAGGGTGAATAGCGAGGTGACTGCCATTGACCCACAGCACAAGTCAGTGAGGGTGAGGTGTGCCGATGGCAGGGAGTATGACGAGGCATACGACAAGTTGCTGCTCTCGCCGGGAGCCTCGCCCGTACGTCCTCCACTGCCCGGCATCAATCTGGATGGTATCTTTACGCTGAGAAATGTGGCCGACACCGATAGAATCAAGACTTACATTGAGAAGCGACCCGTCAGGAGGGCCGTCATCGTGGGTGGAGGATTCATCGGGTTGGAGATGGCCGAGAACCTCCGACATGCGGGGGCTGAAGTGGCCGTGGTGGAGATGGCTCCCCAGGTGATGGCGCCTATCGACTACTCCATGGCGGCACTCGTCCACGAGCATCTGTTGCAGAAGGGAGTCAAACTGTATCTGGAACAGGCGGTAGAGTCGTTCTCTGACGACGGTGGCCAACTGACCGTGCATTTCAAGTCGGGCATCCGACTGATGACCGATATGGTATTGCTCTCGATTGGTGTCAGAGCCGAGACGACTTTGGCACAGAAAGCCGGCCTCGCGCTCGGTGAGATGAGGGGCATCTATGTGAACGAATATCTGCAGACCTCAGACGAAGATATCTATGCCGTGGGCGATGCCATAGAGTACCCGCATCCTGTCACCGGCAAGCCTTGGCTGAACTTCCTGGCCGGACCGGCCAACCGACAGGCACGTATCGCTGCCGATAACATGGTGGAGGGCAACCGCGTGACTTACGAAGGAGCGATAGGCACCGCCATAGCTAAGGTTTTTGATCTGACTGTGGCTTCTACCGGACTTCCTGCCAAACGGCTGAAGCAGATGGGGATGCCCTATCTGAGTGCCACCATACACGCCGGCTCTCATGCCGGCTACTACCCCGGAGCCTTACAGATGGATATCAAGATTACCTTCTCGCCCACCGACGGGAAGCTGTATGGGGCACAGATGGTGGGGTACGACGGTGTGGACACACGCATCAACCAGTTTGCCCTTGCCATCAAGCAAGGTGCTACGGTCGAACAGCTTACCCGTCTGGAACATGCCTATGCTCCGCCCTTCTCCTCGGCGAAGGATCCGGTAGCCATTTCTGGCTATGTGGCGTGCAATATCCTGAGCGGAAAGATGAATCCGCTCTATTGGCGTGAGCTGCGGGATGCCGATCTCCGGCAAGTGACACTCATCGACGTACGTACCGAAGACGAATTTGCACTGGGCACCCTACCCAGAGCCGTCAATATCCCGCTGGATGACATGCGTGACCGACTGTCTGAAATACCGTCGGACAAACCCATTTGGCTGTTCTGCGGAGTGGGTCTCAGAGGCTATCTGGCTTCCAACATCCTGAAGGGCCACGGATATGCCGACGTGCGCAACCTGATTGGCGGTATCAAGACCTACAAGGCTGCCACAGCCACTATCGATGTTCCTGAGGGTTTTGACGCTACGTGTGAGGGCGGAGCATGTCCTTCGTCAGCACCGGCAGCTATGAGGGAAAGCATCAAAGTGGATGCCTGCGGCATACAGTGTCCGGGGCCGATACTGAAATTGAAGCAGGCCATGGACAGACTGCAGGCAGGACAGCTGCTTGAGGTGAAGGCTACGGATGCGGGATTCCCCAGAGATGCGGAGGCCTGGTGCCGGACAACGGGCAACCGCTTCATCGAGAAACGATCGGAAGGAGGTATGCATGTGGTCATCATCGAAAAGGGGATGGCTTGTGCCAGGGAGGCTCAGCCTACCGCTACCGGCGGCCATGGCAAGACGCTGATTCTCTTCAGCGACGACCTCGACAAGACCCTCGCCACTTTCGTATTGGCTAACGGTGCTGCGGCCACCGGGCAGAAGGTGTCGATATTCTTCACCTTCTGGGGACTGAATGCCATCAAGAAAAGCCATAAACCCAAGGTGGAGAAAGATTTTTGGGGAAGGATGTTCGGATGGATGTTGCCCGCTGACTCTACGAAACTCGCTCTCTCGAAGATGAATATGCTGGGCATCGGCTCGAAGATGATGAGGTTCCTCATGAAGAAGAAGGGGGTGGACTCCTTGGAGGCATTGCGCCAGCAGGCCATCGACAATGGTGTGGAATTCATTGCCTGCCAGATGTCGATGGACGTGATGGGTATCAAGCGCGAGGAGCTGCTGGATTCTGTCTCAGTCGGTGGTGTGGCCACTTACATGGAAAGGGCGGAGCAGGCCAATGTGAACCTTTTCATCTGATGATTTCCAGTTTATTCGAGTTTTCAAGACATGAACAGAATAAACGGAGGCTGTGTCGTAAAGCTGATATTTACGGCACAGCCTCTTAGTCTTG
>CAMGIP010000200.1 GCA_946056155.1 uncultured Mediterranea sp.
GCCATTTATGTTGACATACTTTGCCGTTTATGTTGACATACTTTTTTGGGGGTGTTTAGAGTCTGTCTTTTCCCGATTTCACTATCTGGCTGATGATGCGGATGATTGCATCAGCATATCGCCCGAACAGAAAGGGTACCCTCTATTCCTCTTTGTACCAGGAGGCGTACATCAGGTAGTTGTGGGCAATCTTCTGGTTCAGCTCTTTGGCCTGCTCGGGATCTACCTTCTTGATGAACTTGGCCGGTACACCGCCCCAGATGCTGCCCGGCTCAATGACCGTATGGGCCAGCACTAACGAGCCCGCAGCCACTATAGCTCCTTCACCCACCACGGCGTGGTCCAGCAGGGTGGCTCCCATCCCAATCAGGGCATAATCGTGAATGGTGGCACCGTGGATGGTGACGTTGTGCCCCACCGATACGTGATTACCAATCTCTATGGTCGATTTTTCATACAGGGTGTGCAGCACGCTGCCGTCCTGGATATTCACTCCATCCCCTATGCGGATGGAATTCACATCGCCTCGCAGCACGGTACTGAACCAGATGCTGCAGTCGCGACCCATCTTAACATCACCGATGATGACGGCGTTGTCTGCAAGGAAGCAGTTCTCGCCTATTTCCGGGGTGAATCCCCTTACACTTTTTATGATGGCCATGGGCTATATCCTCCCTTTAAACAATTTATAATTTACAATTTATAATTGACGTGAGTTCGATGAAACGTGAAAAGTAATTGCAGACATCATCTTACTTTCCAACAAGATTAATAATCTTACACCTGAAAGATTAATAATCTTACGCCTGAAAGATTAATAATCTTATCGGCAATGAAGCTATCTTCTCTTCTTATATATTTTTCATCGAACTCGCGTTATAATTCGTTGACAAGCTGACTAATAGTCTCACCTCTTGTTGACTGGCCTTTTGGCCACAACAATTTGCGAAAGACTTTATAGCTCGCTGCAAGCCTCCGACAACCAGACCCTTGTCTCTTCATCCACGAAGGGTGAAAGCCGGTCATATACCGTCTGGTGATACTGGTTGAACCATGTTATCTCCTCATCACTCAGCATCTCCTTGCGGATTGGCTCCTTGTCGATGGGGCAGAGCGTCAGCGGCTCAAAGCGGTAGAAGGGACCAAACTCAGTCTGCATGGCCGGTACAATCAGCAGCGTGTTTTCAATACGCACGCCGTGCTTGCCTGCCTTGTAGATGCCTGGTTCGTCGGTCACCGTCATGCCGGGTTGGAGCAGCGTGGGCATGTGGTTCATCCGAATCTGGTGGGGACCCTCATGCACACAGAGGTAGGCTCCTACGCCGTGTCCTGTGCCGTGCAGGTAGTTGATGCCTGCTTTCCACATGGCCTGTCGAGCCAGTACATCCAACTGGGTGCCGCAGGTGCCTGCAGGGAAGGTGGCGTTCATCAGTTGGAGGAATCCCTTCAGAACCAGGGTGTAGTCGGTACGCTCCTCTTCGGTGGTGGGTCCTAAGGCGATGGTGCGCGTCAGGTCGGTGGTGCCGTCCAAATACTGGCCACCGCTGTCCAGCAGCAACAGCCCTTCAGCTTTCAGCGGAATGTCTGTCTCCTCGCTGGCTTCGTAATGCACAATGGCGCCGTGAGTTGCATAGCCGGCGATGGTGTCAAAACTGATGCCCCGGTAGTCGGCCTGCTCGGTACGTAGAGAGCACAGCTTCCGGTCAATGCTCATCTCCGTCTCTCCACCCCGTTCTACGGCCGGTTTCAGCCAGCGGAGAAACTTCACCATAGCCACGCCGTCACGCTCCATGGCCCGCCGGAATCCCTCCTGTTCTGCCTCGTTCTTCACGCTCTTCATCAGCGCGATGGGCGAAGCTGCTTCTATCAGGGTGCAGTGGGCTGTGGCGGCCTCATACATGGCAGCATTGGTCTTGGGGAGGTCGAGCAGCAACCTCACCCCTTTCAGCATAGTCAGGTAGGGGGCGGCTTCTGCGTAGGGGAGCACCTCCACCTCTTTTTCTTTCAAGTAGGTAGCTACTTCAGGAGTCACTTTACGCTCGTCGGTGAAGAGCATGACCTCTTGGGCACCGATGTAGAGGTAGGCCACAAAGACCGGATTGCAATGCACATCGCTACCGCGCAGGTTGAGTGTCCAGGCTATCTCATCCAATGCCGATACGAAGATGGCTTCTGCTCCTTGTTGTTGCAGAGCAGTCCGGATGTCACGCAGTTTCTCTTCCATGGGCTTACCCGCGTAGCGGAGGTCGTGCAGCGCGATGGGGTCCTGCGGAATGGCCGGACGATCTTTCCAGATGGCCTCTATCGGGTCAGCAACGCTACGCAGGGCGATACCGACCGGTGCCAGTTCCTCCTTCAGCGTCAGTGCACCCCGGGTAGAGAATACCGAGGCGTCGATGCCCACAGCATCTCCAGCCTTCAGCTCGCTGATGAGGAATTGGGCGATGGAAGGAGTGCCTTCCACCATCTCCTTATAGAGTGCAATCCCAGTTCCTTCCAGCTGCTCTGCCGCCTGGAGGAAGTAGCGGGAGTCGGTCCAAAGACCAGCTTTGTCTAAGGTAACCACTACGGTTCCGGCCGAGCCATTGAAACCGCTGATCCACGCCCTGCAGTGCCAGCGGGGAGCCACGTACTCACTCAGGTGGGGGTCAGTACTGGGGATGATGAATGCCTGAATGTGGTTGGCCTGCATTTGTTGGCGCAGTTCATTCACGCGAGAGAGAATTATTGTG
>CAMGIP010000201.1 GCA_946056155.1 uncultured Mediterranea sp.
AAATCCGGCGTACGGCTATGCTGTACCGTGGGTTTGAATCCCACTCTTTCCGCCAGACCCGCTGATTTCTTCAGCGGGTTTTCTTTTTATAAAAAGTCTCCAACTCAATATCTGTCAGGGGATGTTTCACTTCACAACTTGGCTTAGAACAAACACCAGATTTCAAGACTCAAGTAGCGGCAGCTTAAGGCGGTTCTTCTTCACCACTTGGTTGTAGCTGTGACGTATCAAACTAAAGACGAGGGAATCGGGAAGGGAACCGTAAAGATTGAGCTGGTTCCAATGCTTCTTGTTCATGTGCCAGGCACCGGTAATCTCCGGATAACGGTCGCGCAACTGCAGGGCGTACTCAGGCTCACACTTCAATACGAACCATTCGGTGTCCTCCAAATCGATCATGGCAAAAATCTTATCTGCCACACGGAAGGCTAAGGTAGTCTCGTCAAAAGGAAAATATTCGCTTACCTCGGGCAGGGTGAGGCAGTAGTTTCTGATTTCTTCTATATTCATGGTGATGAAGAGCTGTGCTAACGGGTAAAAAACGGGGGATATGTACAACAGGAGAGTGAGAGGATATGAAATGAGTTAAATCAAAGAGCGGAATTGCAGAAGATTGAGAGTGGAGGGAGAGCGTACTATGGAAAGAGGGAACCACAGTCTGTCATAGAACCTGTGATTCCCTCTTCTTTATATTGTCCGTGAAAGGACCCTGACCCTGAGCGTAGGACTTAGCTCAAGCTGGTGTCAAGGAGCCCATCATCGCTCCACCGGAACTTATCCCTCGATCAGGTCCTTTCCCGTCATCTCCTCAGGCTGTTTCATGCCCAGGATATGGAGGATAGAGGGAGCTACATCGGCCAATACACCATTGACCACGCGAGCCTCCTTGTTTTCCGTCACATAAACAAAAGGTACGGGGTTGAGTGAGTGAGCCGTATTGGGTGTACCATCCTCATTGAGTGCATGGTCAGCATTACCGTGGTCAGCGATGATGATAACCTCATAGCCATTGGCCTTGGCAGCCTCAACCGTTTCGTTCACGCACTGGTCGATAGCCACAACAGCCTTTTCGATAGCGCTGTAGATGCCCGTATGGCCCACCATGTCACCGTTGGCATAGTTCACCACGATGAAGTCATACTGTTGGGTACCGATGGCAGCCACCAGCTTATCCTTCACTTCGAAGGCACTCATCTCCGGCTTCAAATCATAGGTAGCCACCTTGGGAGAGGGCACCAAGATGCGGTCCTCACCTTCGTAAGGAGTCTCGCGTCCGCCGTTGAAGAAGAAGGTTACGTGAGCATACTTCTCCGTCTCAGCAATGTGCAACTGCTTCTTGCCCTCGTTGGCCAGGTATTCACCCAGCGTATTCTGCACATTCTCCTTGTCGAAGAGGATATGTACCCCCTTGAAGGAGGCATCATAAGGAGTCATGCAGTAGTACTGCAGACCAGGAATGGTGTTCATACCCTGCTCAGGCATATCCTGTTGTGTGAGCACGATAGTCAGCTCCTTGGCGCGGTCGTTGCGGTAGTTGAAGAAGATAACCACGTCACCCTCCTTGATGGTACCATCTACCGTACCATTGACGATGGGTTTGATGAACTCATCGGTAACACCCTCATCATAGCTCTCCTGCATGGCCTTCACCATGTCATCAGCTACTCGGCCTTCACCCTTGACGAGCAGGTCGTAAGCTACCTTCACACGTTCCCAACGCTTGTCACGGTCCATGGCATAGAAACGGCCAACGATGCTGGCCACCTTGCCAGCACTCTGTGCGCAATGGTCAGTCAGCTGCTGAATGAATCCCTTTCCGCTGCGGGGGTCGGTATCACGACCGTCCATGAAGCAGTGGATAAAGGTGTTCTCAATGCCGTACTCCTTGGCAATGTTGCAGAGCGTGAAGAGATGGTCAAGCGAGCTGTGTACGCCACCGTTGGAGGTGAGTCCCATGAAGTGTACGTTCTTGCCCTGCTCCTTGGCGTAAGAGAATGCAGACACCACCTCTTTGTTCTTGAGGATGCTGCCGTCGGCACAAGCGCGGTTGATTTTCACCAGGTCCTGATACACGATACGTCCGGCACCGATATTCAGGTGTCCTACCTCGGAGTTTCCCATCTGTCCGTCGGGCAGACCTACGTTTTCGCCGCTGGCCTGCAACTGAGAATGAGGATAGTTAGCCATCAGATAGTCCCAATAGGGAGTAGCCGTCTGGGAGATTACGTCATCTTTCTGATTGTCACCAATTCCCCATCCGTCGAGGATCATCAAAAGTGCTTTCTTGCTCATTGTTTTATCTGTATTTAAGTTTAGAATCTGTTATTGAAATAGAATCTTCTTTCATGGTGCAAAGATAGGTTTTTTGCGGCAGATTTTTCAAGACCTTCCTATTTTTTTTCTTTTCAACTTTACCAGATAGACCGAAAGAAATGCTATTCATCGCATCTAAACAGAAAAATATTCTTATAATCATTCAATTTTAGAATATTTTTCCAAATTTTCATCAATTATCTGGAGAAATCAGCTATTTATATAGCTTTGAAGCCAAATCAATAACAGGAAGATGATTATGGGTACACAGATACAAAAATTTGGGTCATCCGACATTTCGAGTGATAGATTGAAAGAAGTATAGTAAAAGGAAGAAAACCGCTGAACATTTTGTATATTTGAATAACGACAAACAAATGT
>CAMGIP010000202.1 GCA_946056155.1 uncultured Mediterranea sp.
AAAATCCCTTGGCCAGTAATGGCTGTGCGGGTTCGAGTCCCGCTCGCGGCACTCTCCCCCTTTAAATTTTTCATCTATGAAAAAATTTGCTTACATCATATTTTTATTCGCTACGCTTTTTATCACCTCTTGCGGTGTAGGTAGTGGTCATTTTAGGTTTGAAGGCAAATTTTTAAACATGAATCAAGGCGAATTTTATGTTTACAGTCCGGATGGTGGTATCAATGGTCTTGATACAATCAGAGTTGTCGGTGGCCGTTTCACCTATGAGTGCGACTGCAAGAACCCTTTCACGCTGATGGTCGTATTCCCTAACTTTTCCGAGCAGCCTATCTTCGCAGAGTCTGGCGCTTCTGTCGATATCAAAGCAGACGCATCCCATCTGAAGGAACTGTCCGTTAAGGGCACCAAGGCAAATGAGCAGATGAACCAGTTCCGCGAGAACATCCTCAAGCTCTCTCCTCCTGAAGAAAAGGCTAAGGCGGAACAGTTTATCAAAGACCATCCAGAGTCTATCGTCAGCACTTATCTCATCAGAAAGTATTTCGTCAATACCTCCCAGCCTGATTATGCCAAGGCCTATACATTGACGACAAAGGTGGCAGAGGCACAGCCACAGAATGGTAGTTTACAGAAGATGCTGCAACAGTTGAAGCAGTTGAAGACAATAGATACAGGCAGCCGCCTGCCTCAATTCACGGCATACGACATCCAGGGCAAAATGGTTTCCAGTACTACCCTCCTCAGTGCTCCAGTAGCAGTTATCAGCACCTGGGCATCCTACAATTACGACAGTCAGGACCTGCTCAGAGAATTGAAGAAGCGCATGCAGGATTCCAAGGGTCGCCTGAAATTGATGAGTATCTGCATCGACCCATCAGCCACAGACTGCAAGCGAAATCTTACAAGAGACTCTATCTCCTGGCCAAACATCTGTACTGGCGATATGCTGGAGGACAAAACGCTGCAGAAGTTGGGCATGACCGCAGTTCCAGACGTCATCGTCTTGCAGAACGGCAAGATTGTAGCCCGGGGACTGAAGCGTGAAGAACTGAGACGAAAGTTAGACCAGCTGCTGAAATAATCAGCTGGCAGAATTTCTACATAAAGCAGATATCTGCAAGAAAACAAAATAATGGATTCAAATATATGTTAGTCAAAACTTATTGCGCCGCAGTCAATGGATTGGACGTGACTACGGTAACCGTGGAGGTCAGCCTCACACGAGGAGTCCAATATCATCTTACGGGACTTGGAGACGAGGCCGTAAGAGAGAGTAGAAGCCGCATATCAGCAGCCTTGCAGTATAGCGGTTTCAAGTTTCCTGTAGCCGACATCACCATCAATCTGGCTCCTGCCGATCTCAGAAAAGAAGGCAGCAGTTTCGACCTGCCCCTTGCTGTAGGCATCTTGGGGGCAAACGGCGATATGCCTGAAACGCATTTCAAGGAATTTATGTTTGTAGGCGAATTGAGCCTTGACGGGTCTCTTCAGCCCATCAAGGGTGCGCTCCCTATAGCCATCAGAGCCAGAGCTGAACATTTCAAGGGATTGATTGTACCGAAACAGAATGCGAGGGAGGCGGCTGTGGTCAATAAGCTCGAAGTCTATGGCATGAGTACGCTGGCAGAAGTGGTCAGTTTTATCAGCGACAAGCAGAAATTCGCTCCTACCATCGTAGATACACGCAAGGAATTTTATGAAAACCAAACCCATTGTGATCTCGACTATGCAGACGTAAGAGGACAGGAAAACGTGAAGCGTGCGCTGGAGATTGCAGCAGCAGGCGGGCACAATCTCATCATGGTAGGTCCTCCGGGATCCGGAAAATCCATGATGGCCAAGCGTTTGCCATCTATCCTTCCACCCCTCACCCTATCTGAAAGTCTGGAGACCACTCAGATACATTCCATCGCAGGAAAATTAGGCAAGAACGTATCTCTGATCTCCCAACGTCCTTTCCGTGCTCCCCACCATACGCTCTCACAGGTAGCACTGGTAGGAGGAGGAACCAATCCGCAACCAGGAGAAATCTCTCTGGCTCATAACGGTGTGCTTTTCTGTGACGAATTACCGGAATTTAACAAAACCACGCTGGAGGTACTCCGCCAACCATTGGAAGACCGACATATCACTATCAGCCGCTCCAAATATTCTACAGATTATCCCTGCTCATTCATGTTTATAGCAAGCATGAATCCGTGTCCGTGCGGTTATTACGGAGATCCCACCCATCATTGCGTCTGCACCCCCGGTCAGATCCAACGATACATGAACAAGATATCCGGTCCGCTTCTCGACCGCATCGACATACAGTGTGAGATACAGCCCGTCCCGTTCAGCGACATATCCACGACGAAGCCGGGCGAGCCGAGCAGCGAGATACGCCGCCGCGTCATAGCAGCACGCGCTATACAGGAGGAGCGGTACAAGGACTTCAAGGAAATACACTGCAACGCACAGATGACAGAGAGCATGATTCACAAGTACGCCGTGCCTGACGAGGCTGGGTTCCGCCTCCTCAGCAACGCCATGGAGCGCCTCTCGCTATCAGCCCGCGCATACTCACGCATACTAAAGGTCGCCCGCACCATCGCCGACCTTGACGCCTCTCCCAGTGTCTCGGCACTGCACATCGCCGAGGCCATAGGCTACCGCAACCTCGACCGTGGTGACTGGGCGGA
>CAMGIP010000203.1 GCA_946056155.1 uncultured Mediterranea sp.
CCGGCACAAAGGCCGGTAGTGAGGCAGGCGGTCAGCACAGCAGCGTCAAAAAAACGACTGAAGGCACACAGATAGTGTTTGTATATCATATCACTGACCGAATTGATATAGGGTACTCCAGGTATCAAGAACAAGACACTTGAGGCTACGGCTATCTCCGGAGTTGAACCCATATTGAAAATTACTCCTCCTATGCTGATGGAAGAAGCGAAGAATGAGGCACAAAGAAAGGTCAGACGTGCGTCACACCCTTCTTCGAGCATGATTTGCTTGAGCTTATACCCGGCCAATGTGGAGACAAAGACAATCAGCATGGCAAACCAATCACCGCCGAAGAGCCGGCAAAAGGAGGCGTTGGCAAAGCTTGTCAGTATCAGCACTTCCCATTTTCCAGTCGGCCTTGTCATCTTGATGTGATCAAAGTGCTCAACAGCAGTAGGCAGGTCCAAGTGGTTGTCTGCCACTTCCCAGCTGAGCCGGCTCAAGAGGGTGTTCAGGTTGAAACTTATGCCACAACTGGCGGTCTTGCGTTGTGCCATTACCGCACTTGTGCGATCCGTATCCCACACTGCAACGGATACATGGGCTGGCATGATGAATATGTCGAGGTTCACGCCAAAGGCTTCCGCCATACGCTTTGTGTTTTTTTCGATTCGGATGCATGTAGATCCGCATCCCAACAGCAGAGCGGCATACTCGGCAAGGAAGGCGGCTTTCGCTCGCAAAACGGAGCTATCATCAGGTTTATTCATACTATTTTCTACACTAGGGGTCTTCACCGTCATTTTTCTTTATGATTGGGCTTCACCGTCTTCTTATTGTTGTCCGTCATTACACTCTTCTTATCCTTATTCGTCATCATCGTCTTCTTTGTTGTCAGCGATTCCGGGAATCTCATCGTCACCGGGAATGTAAAACGCATCTTCTTCTCTGCCGAGCTCAATAAAAGGAGTAGCTTTGTGGCCACAGCCCTGGCCACGGAATTTGGTGCAGTGATATTCAACGGCTCGGTAGATAAATGCGCCCAATAGCACTGCTGCAATAATGCACCACGTAATCATTGGATAGTTCATAATCATCTGTTTTTTAAAATTCGGCGCAAAAGTAGAGCTTCGCCCCAAATTGCATAAATGATGATTAATGGATTTTCCTATCGGTGCTATAGGCAAAACGGAATCTCTCTGCTTGAATGGCCCTCTATGGAATAATGCACCAACGCTCTGGCCTTATCCAATGAAATGGCACCGATTCGCCTCTAGATGTTCTGAGAAGACATTGAGTTGAGGGTGCGCAACCTCTAATTTCTCCTCTTAAGCAGGCTCTTGCTGATTAAAGCATACATACAGAACAATACTTCGGTAAAGAATGACCGAAGTATTGTGTGTCTGAGTCCACTTTAAAAAAGTGAGAGCTCTATTGCCCCATGGGTGGGCGATCAAGAAAGTTCTACAGGAAAGTGAATTCCCTCCCCCCCCCGACTGTCAGGATTACCCGATCATCCACTTGCTACCAGGAATATAGCTGATAAGCTTTGTGATAGCGGCACAGGCAATGAAAGTCAGAAGGGCCATGCAGGGGATAGTGAGGTAGATGGGAAGGATGGGATTGGCTGGACCTTCGGGCATAAAGAACGGAGCAAGGTTGCCAAGGATAAGGATGTGCATCAGATACATACCGAACGTAAGTTTTGAGATGCCAGTAATCCACTTTGGCGCATCTTTCTGTGCTATGCAGGTGAACAACAGAAATGCTCCGAAGGTGGTAAGCAATACATTGGGTGTGCAGAACTCCCACGACCATTCCAAGGCTGGTGTCTTCATCTCCACACCAGGAACTCCTTTGTACCAGAACGCCCAGGCCGTGAAGATCGCACCGATGAGGAATGTGATGGAGCCGATGCGCATCCGCTTGCTGCGGCTCCATGTGAGATGTTCGCGAATATAGTGTGCCATCACGAGGTAACCAAGATAGCCTGAGCAATAGTAAAGCATACCACCTGCCCGTCTCCGGCAAGGATTTTGAGGTGAACATGGACTACTATACCGACTTCCGCAACCGGTTGGTCATCAATCCCGATGGAGCCAACGGCACCAACACCTTCACCTTCGGCAACCTCTCGGGCAAGAGCTACACCCATGCGGCCCAGATAGATGCCACCTACCCGTTTCTCACCAACCTCACAGCCACGGCTGCCTTCCGCTTTACTGACGCGCGCACCACCTACGACGGTGCATTGCGCAGACGTCCGCTCACCTCACGCTACAAAGGCCTGCTGACGCTCGGTTACAAGACACCGTTGGAGCTGTGGCACTTCGACCTCACCGGCAGTCTGAACGGTGGTGGCGAGCTCTACGACCACTCCCGCTATCCGGCCTACTTCCAGTTGCAGGCACAGGTAACCCGCGAATTCCGCCGCTTCTCCATCTACATCGGCGGTGAGAATCTCACCGACTACACCATCAAGAATCCCATCCGCGGAGCGTCCGACCCCTGGAAGGAGAGTTTTGATGCCACTCAGGTATGGGGACCCGTCAATGGAGCTATGGGATATGTAGGCATCAGGCTGAAGTTTGAAAGTTTCTGAGCCATGGAATGCAAAAGATTTTATAGAGAGGAAAAGCTATTATAGATACGAATAACTTAGAT
>CAMGIP010000204.1 GCA_946056155.1 uncultured Mediterranea sp.
AGCATCTGCCTTACAAGCAGAGGGTCGGGGGTTCGAATCCCTCAACGCCCACCGACAACAGAACACTTACGAAGCGATTCGTGGGTGTTTTTTTTTGCTTGACAGCCAAGCATCGATAATAATAAAATGACGGATTGTCTGGGAGATGAAAAATATTCAAAGAGAGGGGAATGACGTAGGAGAGGGAGTACCGGAAGAGAAGCCCCGCTTTTCCACTCCATAGACAGGAGAAGAGAAAGCTGGGGGCTTTTTGTTGTATTCAGTTATTTCCTTTGATGAATCCACTTCCACCTGCCCGATGACTCCTCCAAAAGGGAGGAGAATCAATTCAGGTACGAAGCCAGTTCTTTGGCATTGACATTCTTGGCGATAATCACACCACGACTGTCCAAAAGATAGTTGGTGAATCCGCGATGCAAACGATAACGTTTGTACAGACTCGACTCTTCTCCACTGAGCTCTGCAAAACAGAGCGGAGCTGCTATCTTGTCCTTGCGGACGGTTTCACGAAATACCGATGCATATTCATCGAACGATACGGAAACCATCTTGACTTTGTTTTCCGGATCATGATGCTGGAGCAAATAGCTCAGATTGGCATTGACCAATCGGGACTGCGCATCGTATCCGGCCCAGAAGCTGAGCAGTACATATTCACCCTTGCGGGGCGATACGGACTGGTCGGCCAGTTTGTACGAAGAGGCACCCGGCAAATATCGGGGAGCCACATCGCCTACATTCAAACCTCCGGTAGGTTTGTCTTTTGCTACAAATGATGTCAAGGAACTGATTAATAATACAACAAAAATCCATTTAGCATATTTCATGCAACAACGATTTTAGTTAATACCTACCTCAGGACCGCGTCTCCACAGAGGCGGTGGCTTCTACCTAAGGCATTGTCTGTAGGCCGAATCCGAACTTCCATCACGAAAGTAAATTCTCTAATAACGTAGATTATCAGACTATTCGGCTTAGAAACCGGGTGCAAAGGTAAGGCATTCTCATAATACATTCCAAATAAACAAGAGAAAAAGTGACTTTTTTACCCTAAAAATTTATGTTCTTTAGCATAAAAACGACTATTATTGGGCCCCAAATAGGGCATTTACCCCTAAAAAGAGTAGGAGATACACTTTGCCTTCGCGAAGATGGTGGCGCATTCGGCTTGCACTACTTTGCCTTCGGCCAAGATAGGCGGCGCCTCGGAAGAAAAAATAAGCGAGCTTATTTTGTTCTTCTCTCGGCTTGCACTATCTTTGTCCCCCAAAAAGAAAGAAAATGGCTACAGAACTTATTCTTATTCGTATTACGGGCGAAGACCGCCCGGGACTGACTGCATCAATCACCGAAATTCTGGCTCAATATGACGCTGCCATACTTGATATCGGACAGGCGGACATCCATAATACCCTCTCTTTGGGCATTCTCTGCAAAACGGAGGAACAACACTCGGGATTCATCATGAAGGAACTGCTCTTCAAAGCTTCACAACTGGGAGTGAGCATTGGATTCTACCCCATCTCGGCTGAAGAGTATAACGAGTGGGTGGGTATGCAGGGCAAAAACCGATACATCCTCACGATGCTGGGACGCAAACTGAGTGCTAAACAGATTGCTGCAGCTACAAAGGTGCTGGCCGAACAGGGGCTGAACATCGATGCCATCAAACGCCTCACGGGACGGGTGCCTTTGGATGAAAGTGACGCGCAGTCGCGCTCATGTATCGAGTTCTCACTCAGAGGCACACCCAAGGATCGCGATGCAATGCAGGCGCAACTGATGAAGATGGGTTCGGAACTCTCCATGGATTTCTCCTTCCAACAGGATAATATGTACAGGCGCATGCGCAGACTCATCTGCTTTGATATGGACTCTACACTGATTGAGACGGAGGTGATTGACGAACTGGCTATCCGTGCCGGAGTGGGTGACCAGGTGAAGGCTATCACAGAGAGAGCGATGCGCGGTGAGATAGACTTTATCGAGAGCTTCACCGAACGAGTAGCCTTACTCAAAGGGCTGGATGTGAGCGTAATGCAGGAGATTGCAGAGAATCTGCCTATCACGGAAGGTGTGGACCGACTGATGTTTGTCCTCAAGAAATATGGCTACAAGATTGCTATTCTCAGCGGTGGATTTACCTACTTCGGCGAATACCTGCAGAAGAAGTATGGCATCGACTATGTCTATGCCAACGAGTTGGAGATTGAGAACGGCAAACTGACAGGGCGCTACGTGGGTGACGTGGTGGATGGCAAACGCAAAGCTGAACTGCTGCGCCTGATTGCGCAGGTGGAGAAGGTGGACATTGCTCAGACCATTGCTGTGGGCGATGGTGCCAACGACCTTCCGATGCTGGGTATTGCCGGTCTGGGTATCGCTTTCCATGCTAAACCGAAGGTGGTGGCCAATGCTAAACAGAGCATCAACACCATCGGACTGGACGGTGTGCTTTACTTCCTTGGCTTCAAGGACTCCTATATCAACTGCTGATTGTTTTGCAACTTTTCCCAATCAAAACCTTGTAGATTCAGAGAAATAGAGTAACTTTGCCGCGGTTTTGTTCCGATGCTCCTCTTCGGAGATAGGATGAAAAGGGAATCGGGTGAAAATCCCGGACAGTCCCGCTGCTGTGAGTTT
>CAMGIP010000205.1 GCA_946056155.1 uncultured Mediterranea sp.
AAAGATAGTGCAAACCTTACCACCTTACCACCTTAACTCCTTACTTTCACTATGTTTTTCCCCATTTCCCCGATTCCCGGCTTCGCTGTAAGCGACTTGGGCAGATTCATTCTCTTACGGTGCAAGAATGAAGTAATTTGGACCGAGCAATTGCTTTTTATGCCAAAAAGTGTATCTTTGCGCTCCAAAGAGAATGAACCCTATGATAGAACAACTGATTGCAACCGCTGTGGGAGTCAATCCACAACAGGTGAAACGTACACTGGAACTGCTCAACGAAGGTGCCACCGTTCCCTTCATCAGCAGATACCGAAAGGAGGCCACCGGAGGACTGGACGAGGTGAAAATCGAGGCGATACAATCGCATTACGAAAAACTCACCGAACTGGCCAAACGGAAGGAGACCATCCTGCATACCATCGAGGAACAGGGAAAACTGACCCCTGCACTCAAGCAACGCATTGAGGAGACGTGGGATGCAGCCACCCTGGAGGACCTCTACCTCCCCTTCAAACCCAAACGGAGGACAAGGGCGGAAATGGCACGCCAGAGGGGACTGGAACCGCTCTCGATGCTGCTGATGCTCCAACGCGAACCTCAACCCGAAAAAGTGGCAAAAGCCTATGTCAAGGGGGAGGTGAAGAGTGTGGAGGAGGCACTGCAGGGGGCTCGCGACATCATTGCCGAACAGGTGAGCGAGGATGAACAGAGCCGGCAACAGGTGCGAAACGCTTTCGCTCGCCAGGGGGTGCTGGCGGCCAAGGTGGTGAAGGGAAAGGAGGCGGAAGCGGCCAACTATCGCGACTATTTCGACTGCCAGATGCCGCTGAAGCGATGCAGCTCGCATCGGCTGCTGGCTATCCGTCGAGGAGAGGCTGAAGGGGTGCTGAAGGTGAGCATCGCACCTGAGGGCGAGGAGTGCCTGCAACGGCTGCAACGGAGGTACGTTCGCGGCACAGGGGCCTGCCGCCAACAGGTGATGGAGGCGGTGGAGGATGCCTACAAAAGGTTGCTGAAGCCTTCATTGGAGAACGAAATGGCGGCATTGAGCAAACAGCAGGCTGACGACGAAGCCATAGAACTCTTCGCACGCAACCTCAGACAACTGCTGCTGGCTCCACCCGTAGGACAGCTGCGAGTCATGGGCATTGACCCGGGATTCCGCACGGGATGTAAGGTGGTATGCTTGGATGCTCAGGGCAATCTCCTCCACAACGAAAATATCTACCCTCATCCGCCCGTCAACAAGGAGAAGGAGGCGGCTGCACGACTCATGCAGATGATTGAGGCTTATCGTATCGATGCCATTGCCATCGGCAACGGTACGGCCGGACGGGAGACGGAGGACTTCATCCGGCGGCTCACCTTCCATCACCCGGTGCGGGTTTATGTGGTGAGCGAGCAGGGGGCATCCATCTATTCGGCTTCGGCACTGGCACGAAGCGAGTTTCCTGACTATGATGTCACGGTACGAGGAGCGGTATCCATTGCCCGCCGGCTGATGGACCCGCTGGCCGAACTGGTGAAGATTGACCCGAAAAGCATTGGGGTGGGTCAGTATCAGCATGATGTGGACCAGACCAAACTGAAGAGGGCCTTGGACAGCACGGTGGAGAGCTGTGTGAATCTGGTGGGGGTGAACCTGAACACAGCCAGCAGTCAGCTGTTGGCCTACGTATCGGGATTGGGACCGGTGCTGGCACAGAAGATTGTGGACTATCGCAAGGAGCATGGGGCTTTCCGCTCGCGTAAGGAGCTGATGGAGGTGCCTCGCATGGGGGCCAAGACCTTTGAGCAATGTGCGGGATTCCTGCGCATCGACAAGGGAGACAATCCGTTGGACAATACGGCCGTGCACCCTGAGCGGTACGGACTGGTGGAACGGATGGCTCACGACCTGGGCTGCACCATCGGCCAGTTGATTGCCGACAGGGAACTGAGGAAGCGCATCGACCTCAAGCGCTACTGCTCAGGTGAGGTGGGAATGCCTACCCTACAGGACATCATGCAGGAGCTGGAGAAGCCTGGACGTGACCCGCGCGGAGAGGTGAGCGACTTTACCTTCGATGAGCATGTTCGTACATTGGATGACCTCAAGGTAGGTATGGAACTGCCGGGCATCGTGAACAATATCACCGACTTCGGAGCCTTTGTGGACATCGGCATCAAAGAGAGCGGACTCGTACACCTCTCCCAACTGGCCGACCGCTACATCAAGCATCCCTCGGAGGTGGTGAGCATTCACCAGCAGGTGAGGGTCAAGGTAGTGGGTATTGACCACGAACGGAAACGCATTGCGCTCTCTATGAAAACACACCACTAATAGCCACACACCATGAGACACAGTACACCTTCAACCCAAAAAATTGGGGGAAAAACAGTTTTTGACGCAATAACCCAAGTTCTTGACGGGAAAGGGAGGGTTTTCGGCCCGACAAAAAGAAAGGAATCTTCACCCGCCCAAGTGAGAAGCAGAGCTATAACTTCTTCCGGGATAGGGAAAGTTTTCGGCCCGACAAAAAGGGAGGAATCTTCAACCGCCCAAGTGAGAAGCAGAGCTATAACTTCTTCCGGGATAGGGAAAGTTTTCGG
>CAMGIP010000206.1 GCA_946056155.1 uncultured Mediterranea sp.
ACGGACCGCAGGGACCCGTATCGCCCATCTCCCAGAAGTTGTCGTGCTTGTTGCCATTGATGATGTGGTCCTTGGGCAGGAACTGCTCCCAGTAGGCCGCGGCCTCCTCGTCGCGGCTCAATCCCTCCTCAGGACTGCCCTCGAAGACGGTGGCGTAGAGGTCCTTGGGGTCGATTTTCAGTACATCAACCAGGTATTCCCAGGCCCAGGAGATGGCCTCTTTCTTGAAATAGTCGCCAAACGACCAGTTGCCGAGCATCTCGAACATGGTGTGGTGGTAGGTGTCGTGACCCACCTCCTCCAAATCGTTGTGCTTGCCGCTCACACGCAGGCACTTCTGCGAGTCGGCCACGCGTTTCCACTTGGCGGGATGGTTGCCCAGGATGATGTCTTTGAACTGGTTCATGCCGGCGTTGGTGAACATCAGCGTGGGGTCGTCCTTGATAACCATCGGGGCGGAGGGGACAATGTGGTGTCCCTTGCTCTCAAAGAAACTCTTAAACGAGTCTCTGATTTCATTTGCTGTCATATCTTTGGTTTTTTGAGTTTTTTTTCCTAAAAACGGTGCAAAGATAGCTTGTTTTCCGTATATTTGTGGCACAATTTGGTAATTATTTCGATTATGCGCAAAGTTTACTATATCTATAACCCTCAGACTCAGACCTACGACCGCATCTACCCCACCTTCCGACAGCGGATGATGGGACTCTTGCGGAAGCTCTTCGTAGGCATGGGATTTGGTGCGGGTAGTTTCATCCTGCTCTTCTGGATCTTTGGCACCCCCTCGGAGAAGGAGCTGCGCAAGGAGAACAGCAGGCTGAAGGCGCAGTATAACGTGCTTTCACACCGCATGGACGAGGCACTCGGCGTGCTGCAGGACATCCAGCAACGTGACGACAATCTCTACCGCGTGATGTTCCAGGCCGACCCGATTCCCTCTGCCATCCGCAAGGCGGGCTACGGGGGGACCAACCGCTACGAACACCTGATGGACCTGGCCGATGCGGAACTGGTAATCAACACCACGCAAAAGCTCGACATCCTCTCTAAGCAGCTCTATATCCAGAGCAATTCGTTCGACGAGGTGGTGGAGATGTGCAAAAGTCACGATGAGATGCTGAAGTGCATCCCTGCTATCCAACCCATTGCCAATAAGGACTTGAAGCAGACGGCTTCGGGCTATGGCACGCGTATTGACCCCATCTACGGTACCACCCGTTTCCACTCAGGCATGGACTTCTCAGCCAACCCGGGCACGGATGTCTATGCCACGGGCAACGGTACGGTGGTGAAGATGGGGTGGGAGACGGGCTACGGCAATACCATCGTCATTGATCACGGCTTTGGCTACCGCACCTGGTATGCGCACCTGCGCGACTTCCGCACGCGACTGGGCAAACGGGTGGTGCGGGGTGAAGTGATTGGAGGCGTAGGCAGTACGGGTACGAGTACCGGGCCCCACCTGCACTACTAAGTGCACGTCAAGGGACGTGTGGTGAATCCCGTGAATTACTACTTTATGGACCTGAGTGCCGAGGATTACGACCGCATGATTCAGATTGCTGCCAACCAAGGTAAAATGTTAGACTAAACTATCTTCCCCTTTTTCTCCCTTAATAACTATGTTGAAGAAAAATAAAGATTTGAAGCTCTACTACTCAGTGAGCGAGGTGGCCCAAATGCTGGGGGTCAGCGAGTCGCTGCTCCGTTTCTGGGAGAAGGAGTTTCCACAGATTACCCCAAAGAAGGCGGGCCGTGGCATCCGCCAGTACCGCAAGGAGGATATCGACACCTTGAAGCTGATCTATCACCTGGTGAAGGAGCAGGGCATGACGCTGCAAGGTGCCCGTCAACGCCTGGAGGTCAACAACAAGAATCAGACTACGAGCAACTTCGAACTGCTGGAGCGCCTGCGGGCCATACGTGAGGAACTCGTGGGGATGCGTGACGCCCTCAATGCCTTCAGCTACGAGCAGGTCGAGGCCCTGAAGGAGCAACTGCCTGAGTAATTGGGGTGAGCTAATCCTCTACGCGGACCACCTGCTTGATATGCTGAATCTGCTTGAGGTTGTTGCAGATGGTGCGTACGTCGTCCACATCGTGAACGTAGAGCTGGATGCGGCCTTCGAAGATGCCGTCGCTGCTCTCAATGGTGAGCTTACGGATGTTGACGTTGAGCTGGCGTGAGATGACCTGGGTCACTTCGTTGAGCAGCCCCATGCAGTCGATGCCCTTGAGATAGATGGTAACGAGGAAGGAGAGCTCCTTGTGTGTGTCCCACTCGGTGGCGATGATGCGGTTGCCGTAGCTGCTCTTGAGGCGTACGGCCACGGGGCATTGCCGCTTGTGAATGATGACCCGGTTGTTCTCGTCGATATAGCCCAGCACGTCGTCGCCCGGTATGGGGTGACAGCATTCGGCCATGATGTAGTTCTTTGAGATGGCCTCTTCAGTCAGTTTGAGCACCTGTTTGGTATTGATGGAGGATTTGCTCTCCTCTTCGGTAGCAGGTGTAGGTTCGCTGGACTTGTTCTCCTTGATGCCGAATGAGAAGGAGAGTAATCGCTTC
>CAMGIP010000207.1 GCA_946056155.1 uncultured Mediterranea sp.
GTCGTTTGAAGAAGCTCCGTTGGCATTTCTGTTGGGCAGGGGGAGGTTATATCGGCTGTTGAGCAGTTGGAGGTCGGCTGCTGTAGCGCTGTTGCTCCGCAGATGGTCGAGGACCTGGATAAATCGGTTGTCTGTCTGCCGATAGACCTTCTGTAGCTCGATGCTCACCGGTTGCATCTCTGCAAAGACTTTGGCCGAGAAGAAGTAAGGGGTGGGGTAGCATCGGTTCAGGATCTCCTTTTCGTCGGCCTTGACCACCGGTTCCAACTGGAAGACATCGCCCACGAGGAGCAGCTGCTTGCCGCCGAAGGGTTCGCGCAGGTTGTGGCTATAGACCCGCAGGATGCGATCTACCGCATCAATCAGGTCGGCCCTGACCATGGAAATCTCATCGATGACGATGAGCTCCAGCTCCTCCAATAGCTTGCGATGGTCCTTAGTATATTTGAAGAACTGGTGGATGCGTCCCTTTTGCAGGCTCAGGTTGGGGTCGTCGGGCAACAGGGGGTGGAAGGGGAGCTTGAAGAAGCTGTGGAGCGTGCTTCCGCCTGCGTTGATGGCCGCTATGCCTGTGGGAGCCAGCACCACGTGCTTCTTGCGCGTCTCGCTACAGACGTAGCGCAGGAAGGTCGATTTGCCCGTGCCAGCCTTGCCCGTAAGGAAAATGCTCTGACGGGTATATTTCACCAGGTTGAGTGCATCCTGGAATTCTCTGTTGGTGGCATCGGGTACAAATCTCTCTTCTTTCATACTACTTCTGCTTTCAGATGCAAATGTGCATCTTTTCTGCTTACCAACCAAACTTTATTGGAAAAAGTTGGTTTATGGCAGGAAGAGGATGGAGGCGGGGAGGGGAGTCTCGTCGATATGGCGGGATGAGTAGCCCACTTCGAGAGCCTGACCCATGTAATCCTCGAAATAGAGGAGCTCCAGCCGATGAAGGCCGGCCTCCAAGGCAATCTTGCCCTCGGCACGGCGGGCACTATGGCCACCGTCGTTATCCACTACCGTCTGACCGTCGATGCGGAGCACGCTGCCGTCGTCGCTATAGGTGTAGAAGCGATAGACGCCACGCTCGGGGATGGAGATGAGCGCACGATAGACGTAAGCAAAGTGGTCCTCTACAGCTGCTTCGGCTATCGAGGGCACGGCCATCACTCCCTCCTTCACCACCTTACAAGCGGCAATCTGCTCGCTCTTCTTGCATTTCCCTTCGTAATAGGTATAGGCCACGCCCGGCTTTCTCCCCTGGGTGGTACGGCTCACGGCAGGCAGATAGGTCATGGTGCGCTCCTCCTGACCATTGAGGCCTGAGGGATAGTACCAGGCCGGTTCCCGCCCTTCGGCAGTCGTGATCCAGCTGTCGAAGCGGAAAGCATTCTCCTGCAGCTCGATGAGGCGGGCACCCCGCTTCAGCTCGCCGTATGCCTCATCACCCGTCACCCGTCCGTAGCCCAAAGCCATGCCCAGATGGAGGCCGATGAAGTCGTTGTCGTGGTCATGTCCGCCAAAGAGAGCCATCACATCCTGCTGGTTGACCATCGCGGCAAAGAGTCCGGTGTTGATGTCGGGCGAAGCCACGGCACCTTCCAAGTAGTGGCCGTACCGTTCGGGATGGTTGGCCACGGCTCCAAACTCGGTCAGCGGGATGTGGAGGAAGGCCACCGAGGGGAGCGGTTGTCCGCCGTTGGCCTGGGTATAGCGCCGGCTCTGTTCGCGGTACCACGCTATCTGGTCAAAGTGCACCCAGTCGTAGTGGCCCAGCAGTTTGCGCGGCTGGTAGTCGTTGGAGTCGATGAGGTAGATGACAGCAGCCGCCTTGCCCTGGCTGTTGAGGATAGGCAGCGAGGCATTGCCCAGTCCGCCAATCCCTTTCGGCCCCTTCTCGCCCACGAACCAGGGGCTTTGCTGCAGGAGCGTGAAGATGGAGTCCTTGGTGAGGTACTCTGCATCGTGGTTGCCCATGGTTACGGCAAAGGGTACCCTGGCCTTTTCAAAGAGGGCAATGATGGATTTCCAGCCCTGCGTGGCTGGGTCGCCGGTCACCACGTCGCCGCTGAGCACGGCAATGTCTGGCTGTTCGCGCAGGAGCACGCTACGTACCGTGGCTGCCGTAGTTTCGCACTTGGCTGATCCGGGCATCCAATGGAGGTCGGTAAACTGGGCGATGCGGAATTTGCCCTGTTTGAACCGGAATTCGCGGGGCTGCGCCTGGGCTTCCCATCCGAGGTTCAGTATCATCATCAGGGCCAACAGACCCCAAATTTTCATTATCGTTCTCTTCATCATGGTTTTATTTTCTTTTTTATTTCAATTCTATTTTACCTTTCCTCTCCTCCTTCTTTCCCTTATTCAATAAATAATACTCCCTATTCCCTCTTCCTTCCCCCAAGAAAAGTCTTCCTCCTCTTTCTCCCCTCGCTGCGGGAAGAAAAACTCTCCTCCTCTTTCTTCTCCCGCTGCCGCAAGAAAACTCTCTTCTTTTTTTCTCTCGCTGCCGCAAGAAAAACCTTCCTCCTCTTT